>SUWU01000033.1 GCA_015061295.1 Lentimicrobiaceae bacterium | reverse complement strand
ATCAAGCCTAAAGACGGTAAAGAAGCTTGGGACGTTTGTATGAAGATGAAAGAAAACGGCGTCTTGGCAAAACCAACACACCAACATATCATCCGCTTCGCTCCTCCTTTAGTAATCACTGAAGAAGAATTACGCGCAGCGATAGAAATCATCAAAGAAACAATTTTGTCGTTCTAAAAAGTAAAGACGTATCGATGTTACTCTCAACAAAACACATCGATGCGTCTCAATGTTAACAGACGTGTCAATGTGTTTTATTGCAGGATGCATTGACGCGTCTCTACATAAATCAATATGCTAACAAAAATCATAATTTATTATATTGTGCTTATCAACATTGGCAACTTTATTCTCTTTGCCATCGATAAGCATTTAGCTATCAAAAACAGAGAGCGCATTCCAGAATCCACATTGATATTATTATCGGCTTTAGGAGGCGCCTTCGGAGGTCTATGCTCGATGTACATCTTCAGGCACAAAACCAAACACGCGAAATTTTATATATTACTACCTTTGTTTTTGATATTACATATAATCGTAGCAATACTGATGATATTTTAATGAACAATGTATAATGTATAATTTTTAACTATTCATTATTAATTGTTAATTGTTCATTGTTAATTGTTAATTATCAAAGGTACTTCCTTCATCGCTTCTATCTTATTGTTTTCAATGTCGATATGATAGCAGAACATCGTCTTGCCGTTTGTCAACAAAAGATAATTGACATTCAATCCTGAATAATAACGAATTGCCTGGTCGAGGACTTTCTGAGTTATCGGCACCGACTCAGCCTTACACTCTACTATCATTTCTGGAAGACCAGATTTATTGAAAACCACGATGTCGCAACGCTTAGGTAAGTTGTTTACTTTTATGGAAAATTCCACTGCGATGAGACCTGCTGGATATTTTTTCACTTCAACAAGATAATACAGCATCTTTTGACGCACTTCTTCTTCAGGAGTTAAAGCACAGTAAATCTTACGAATAGGATCAAAGACCTTTATCTTGTTATCTTCTATGACAGTGTTAAACCAATTCATGAAACAAAAATAAAAAAATGTTAAAAATAATATCGTTTTTATTTAAAAAATATTTATCTTTGCAACTCGAAAAAAGACAGATGTCGGGTTCTACTAGTCGGTCAGGTAACGACACTCTCACTGTCGAAACAGGGGTTCGAATCCCCTACCCGATACACAAAAAAATTAAGAGTGCTATTTGAAGCACTCTTTTTTTTATTACATTTGCAGTGATAATTAAATTTCTAACGGAGTATTAATCTTTGCGAAACATGAAAAAGTTTTTATTGTTCTTAAGCCTTTGCATGGCTACATACATTGTCAACGCTCAAAATGAGATGTGGATTTACAAATCTGATGGTTCCATAATGAAATATAACACTGCTGAAATCGACAGTGTTAAATTTGTACCAGCTAATGAACAAGAACCCGATGACCAACCTAACGGCAATGCCATCTCAAATCTCACCTCTGACTATGAGATAGATTTAAGTAACTGCACTGGATATATAAGTTGTTATGGCGACTATTGGGATTGTGGATACTGCAATTGGTCGATAGAATTTATTTGTAATGATGGTATCAAGGAAGGCGTTTATCTTGTTTTGGACTTCCTGACAGATGATGATATAGAAGGAGGAACAACTATTGCTGGAACATATCGTTCCTCAGGATTTACTGAGTATGACAGCACAAAGCCTAACTTTGCCCCTTACACTTTCATTCCAGGAGTACGTATCAGCGATGACGGGTCGCTGATGATAGGATCGCTTTTACAAGAACATAAAGACGGAGTAGGTGTAAATCAGGCATCTATCTATGGCGGAGAGTTTACCATTGAGACATACGACGATGGCACCGTCAGCATCGTTATTGACGCCACCGACGACGCCGATCCTTCGCACAAGATAACTCTTAATTGGAGAGGTGAACTTAAATGAGAAACTAATATCTCAACATCTCAACGACTCTATCCACATCGATCTCCATCATACATCTGAAATGTTTCTTTGGACATTCTTTGAATCCCAATTTACTACAAGGGCGACATTTAATATCCTTACATTCAACGATATGACATCTCTCTGGTTCTTTAGGAAGATACGGATACATTCCTAACTCTGGAACGGTATTTCCCCAGACCGAGACGATATTTTTATGAAAAGCCGCTGCAATGTGCATCAAGCCGGTGTCGTTAGTCAGAACAGATTTCGCATTTTTCACAAGAGAAGCCGACTGTTCAAGATTTATCTTACCAACTAAATTTAAAATCTGAGAATCTGAGAATCTAAGAATCTGAGAATCTAAGGATAGTTTGTCGGCTCGTTGGCTTGTTGGCTCGTTGACTCTAACAAGAATCTCCTCTGCACGTTCAACATCATCGGTACCACCGAGAAGCACGACAGGTTCGTTGATTCTCTTTATTATCTCAGCCACTTTAACAGCAGGTAAAATCTTAGTCTTATAAGTCCCTCCTATCACAAAAGCATGATAAAACTCTTGAAATCCCTCAGGCAACAGACTTTTGTCATAATTATTTTTTTCTGAGATAAAGAAATCAAGTCCTTGATAATCATTCGTCACGCCTAACTTTTCTACAGCCTTAAAATACCTATCAACGATATGAACATCGGGCATGATGTTAATCTTAAATGTGGAAAGTAAGAACTTCTTGAAATTAAGTTTCGGGAAAGAAGCATGAGGACGACGCAAAGCACGAGTCACTCTAACGCTCCTTTTATTCTTTTGCAAGTCAACGACAAAATCATAACTCTCTGATTTCAGCTCCTGGATATTTTTCTTCAAAGCATCATCATATTCATACACCTTATCGATATGAGGATTAGTCTTATACAGATTACTAAATTTCTTTTTTGTCAAGACGTGAATCTCAACATCTTGCATTTGATTCTTCAAACATCTAATCACAGGTGTAGTGAGGACAATATCTCCGATGGAACTAAACCTTATTACAAGTATCTTTTTCATAATTATGAATTAAGCATTATGAACTAACTTTTCCTCTCTGAAGATGATCTCCACTGTCTCTTCATAGAGACTCAGATCGTTTATTTTCTTAACTTTACGCCACACGTTCTGAGGTTCTTCGAAGGAGTTCATCAGATATGACCACAGTTCTTTCATGCAGCCTATTATTTTAGGGCTACCACCCGCATGACGCAACCTCTCGAGATAAAGAGAAACAACAAAATGATGCAGTCTCTTTTTTCTTTCCTCATAGTCGAAGGCAACGCCTTTTATCTCATCGGCGAGGAATGGATTGGTTAGCAATCCTCTACCGAGCATAAACATAGAGACGGAAGGCAATTTCTCGCTGATGCGTTTAAAATCATCAACAGAGAAGATGTCACCATTATACACGAGAGGACGTTTGATAAGAGGAGCTATCTCGGCAAATCTCTCAACGTTGGCGCTACCAGAATACAGTTGTTTCCCGATGCGAGGATGTATGATAATCTCACTAAAAGGATATGCGTTGAAAGTATCTATAAGTTCATCTATCTCAGTATCTTTATAATAACCGAGACGACATTTTAGGCTAAATTTTATCTCTATGTTATTAAAGACTTTCTCAAAGATCTCCTTTACTCTCTGAGGTTCTGCCATGAGACCGCAGCCTCTTGTCTTATTGGCTACTCTCGGGAAAGGACAACCCATATTGAGGTTAATCTCCTTATAACCCATCGCTTGACATTGATTGGCGAAACGTATAATCTCATCGGCATCATTGCCGAGTATCTGTGGCGTTAAAGTGTTGACATCGTTAAGTTTAATATCTATCTCCTCGCCCCTTAGACTTCTACTGTTGTCTTTGTGTATCCCCGTAAAAAAAGGCGTATAGAATTTATCAATCCCACTGAAATATTCCTTAAAGAGATTACGATAAACGGAATCGGTGATACCTTGAAACGGAGCTAAACTTAAAATCATACCTTCTTCTTTAAAATTGATGTCACTACACTGAAACACAGAACTAATATCGCAACGAAAGTTCCTACCCTATATAGATAATCGCCATGTTTTGAATAGAACGTCATCTCATCATTAACATTCAGGATATTACGCAGAGCCGCTGGTTCCCAATAATTTGTCTGCTCAACGACATCGCCTCTTTGATTGATAAATCCTGAGATACCCGTGTTAGCAGAACGAGCTATGCTACGTCTATTCTCTATGGCTCTCAGCTTCGACATCTCAAAGTGCTGACGATGTCCTGGAGTGTCGCCCCACCATCCATCATTGGTGATAACGAAAATCATATTAGCTCCATTTCTCACAAATTCAGTGACGTAATCGCCAAAGACCGATTCATAACAAATCAAAGGAGCCACCTTATAATATTGAGTCACCGAGTCTCCAAGTCTCCAAGTCTCTGAGTCTTTATAAGTAAATACTGTAGCTTTATCTTCCGACTTCAAAGTTCCTACTACTCCACCTAAGTCGATGGCGAAATTACGTATTGGTCGCAAAAACCACCACGATGGCATCATCTCCACTCCTGGTGTCAGCTTCGATTTCTGATGACACTGAATATCAAGACTATCTACAACCATAAGAGCTGTGTTATAAGCATAGTAATATTCGTCAGCATCATAGAACTTGCGGGCAGCGAAATCAGGCTTCTGTCCTTCAGGCATCATACCAAAAGTACTCGCTCCTATGACATAAGCGACACCGTTATATTTCTTTGAAAATCCTCTTAAATTCCTGATAGAATAATATTTATCGATCTTATCCAACCACATATTCTCGTGTATAGACGACTCTGGGCTGACCACAAAACGTGTGTGTTCTGTCATCAAAGGTTGCGCTTGAGAGAAGTTTCGTCTCAATATCTCCGCTTCCGACAGAGTAAACTCCTCATTCCATGGATCTATATTAGGTTGAACCACAACCACTTCTACGCCATCATCTTTCTCTTCATAAGAGTTATACATTATCTTGCTTATAATCATAGGAACAAAAACCACAGCGAAGAAAATTACCAAGTAGGGAAGCCTTTGACTCTTTGACTTAATAACTTTATAAGCCAAGATATTAGCAAGAATAACCCATATCGTTCCGCCTGCTACACCTGTAAACTCGTACCATTGCACCCAGGTATGATTATGAGAGAAGACATTTCCTAATGTAAGCCAAGGCCAATTGAGCTGCCAATTGTAATGCAGATGTTCAAATGCAAGGAAAGACAAAATCAGCAGGAAGAAACCATTCTTATTATTAAACACTTTCTTTCTTGTGAAATGATAGAGCCAAAAGAAGAATGCCATCAAAGCACTATTAAGCAGCAACATTGCCACGGCTCCTGCTGCGGTGCTATTCCATACCCACCATGTGGTAAGAGTATTCCATACTAAGAAAGCTAAAAATGAAAGACCGAAGACGCTCCCTCTCCCTCGTTGTCTTGTTGTCTCGCTGACCTGTTGACTCCCAATATAATCCTGCAAGAAGATAAGAGGCACTAAAGCTATAAATATCAGGAATGTGAAGCCTTTGGTAGGCCATGCTGCAGCCATCAATAGTCCACTTAATAATGCTAAAGAAATTTTAACAATTCTTTTCATCACTTCATTTTAAAATAATTAAAGATCTTAAAGCTATTATCGAGGAAAATCAAGGAGGCGTTTCCGTTACGTTCAATTTGGTTGATGCTCTCTTCAAAGAGATCTGAGATTAAACCAATGTTATTGTTCGACACGAAAGGAGCGAAATTTATCATAAACGCTTTCTCTTCTTCTGTCATCAATACAATATCTTTCAATCCGTTGTTTATAAATAAGGCGTTATGACATACGTTAAGTCCGTAAGCAAGAAACTCTTTCTGTTTCTCACGGCCGAGTGGTTTTATGTCATTAGCGATGAAATCGATGAGTTCGGGAGCGGTAAATTTGAAACAATAACGCATCCATTTCTGGAAACATGTAAAATATAACTTATCATCTTCTTGTTCATTAACATAACGATGAGCGAGTATCCTATTACCGTTAGCGAGTCGTGCCGCATTATAAGCCACATTATCATCATAGTTAAATCTTCTAACTATGTCATCATGCAACTCTTCTGTTGTGAGTTTCGGTATCTTCACCAAAGAAGTACGAGAGCGCACCGTTGCAAGGAGCTCCTCTTGGTTTTCAGATATTAGAATAAAGAGCGTTTTCTCTGGCGGTTCCTCTAAAAATTTCAGCAGTTTATTAGCTGCATGAATATTAAGTTTCTCTGCCATCCATATTATGACGACTTTATATTCTGCTTCATAAGCCTTAAGGTTCAGCTTATTTATTATCGTCATTGCGTCACGCACATTGATGGCACCTTGTTTGTTTTCCACGTCAAGAGCACTATACCATGAAGCCAAGTCAGCATAAGCCTCACATTTCTCCAAATACTCTCTCCATTCTGTTATAAAAAGCTTCGATTCAGGATCTTTCTTGATGGATTTATTTGTCGTATTAGGGAAGATAAAATGCAAGTCAGGGTGAGCTAAAGCGTTGTATTTACGACACGAAGGACATTGTCCGCAGCTGTCATTTTCTTGTTTATTAGAACAATTGATATATTGAGCGTATGCTATCGCCAAGGCGAGTTTCCCTGAGCCTTCAGGACCCAAGAACAACTGCGCATGAGCTACACGATTATCTCTCACACTCTGAATGAGTTTGTTTTTTATATCTTCGTGACCTACAATATCTGAGAACAACATATCATGTAAATTTAAAACACAATCATTTTTTAACTATCTTTCTCACGGTAACATTATCATCCCTATCACGTAAGCGAACGAGATACAATCCTTTAGGAAGATTAGCGACATCTATAACATTGGAAGCTGCAACATCAGACGACATCATCTTATATCCCATCATGTTATATATCTCAACATTACAAATATCGTCACCTTCTATCATCAAGAAATCATCGGCAGGATTAGGATACAACATTATTTCTTTCTTTTCCACGAGAGTCTCCACATTTAACACATAGGCATTTGCAGGAAAGATGATGTCGTCTATCCAGCAACGATCTTTGCCAGCAGTATTTTTAGGGCTTTTATCATAAAACCATTCCAACTCATGTGTTCCTGCTTCAATGGGATAAGTCACACGTTGCCAATCATTTTCTCCGCTCCATCTACCCATCATCTCACCATCGACAAAGAAAGCGAGGAAGTCTTTACCTTCTTCTGTTGATGTCTTAAAATAAAACGAGATTTTACCATCAGATTGAGCTTCAATATCGATATATAACGACGACACCTCATTGTCGTTGATATCTCCAGATTGAGCCGAATATGTTCCTGTGTTAGCCTCCTCGTTGGTGATAGTCCAAGGCTTCATATCATCGTGACGCCAATTAATAGAAGAGAAGTCGGCAGTCTCAAAACTCTCTCTGACATTACCTATGGTAAATCTCAGATTCTCCTGTGTGGTATAATTTCCTGATGAAACGACAACTTCCATATCGACGACAGTTCCTTCTAGAGCGTTATCTGCAACGGTAAACTCCAACGCTGTCATAAAATTAGCTGCAGCTTCAAGTCTATCGATATGATGTTCATCTTTCTTAAAAACGATATATTCATTGTCCGTTGTAGCTTTTATCACAATATCATCGCAGGCACTGAGACCTTTATTCTTTCCCATGACATGAATCTGTACCGTCTCACCGACATCAACAGAACCGTTACTATTACCATTACTATCATCGCAGTTGACTTTGTTAAAATGAAGATCAGGGGCGAGTATCTTATATCTAAGATTTTGAATATAAACGTTATCGCCATCTGTAAGTTGCAGTACGAAATAAGCATATTCTGCATTTCTCACATCATCGTCAACTTTTAGTGTAAAAGCATCATTAACGATTTTGTTGGAGTTAGCCTCTATCAGTGGTATTTCTACTTCATTTTCAATTATCTCTACGATATCATCGGAAGTAGTTGTAAGACTCATAGTCATGTCGTCTATATTTTCTATACCGATGTTATATAAGTTTAAATTAATTTTAACATTCTCTCCATAGTCGAGGCGGCCGTTAGAGTTACCTTCATTATCGTTGATGATGATATTATCAGCATATACATAATTTGTGTTCTCGTCAACGCCTATCACATCGAATGTTTGGTACCATGCGTTAGGACCTGTAACGACAAGTCGCAGCGTATCAGCGATATTAAGAGGTTCCGCAAATTGCAGTCTCGCCTCACCGTCATCATCAGTCATTCCGAATGCCAGAAGTTGATTCTCGAAGAACAAGCTACAGCGGAAGTTACTTTGTCCATCACAATCTTTCTCCACGTTGACATATGTAGATGTCGTTCCCAATGGCAATGCTGGTTTATACGACACTTCTGGTATGAATGGTTCATCGAGCCAAGGGCTTATAGCCACATCACCTAAAATATTGATACAATAGAAATTCCATCGTAGAGCCGAGTTATCCTGACCGTAGAAATTCACTAATGGAGCCGTCATCATTTTCATCTCCACGAAAGCCGTTCCAATGTAAGGCAGTCTATCGTTATAATAAGCATCGACGAGTTCTCGGTTGAGATGTCGTGCCGGACCATCGCCCCATGGGATATACCATCCATAGCGTGAGTTCCCCGTAACGGTGACGAAACCATTAGGCATATTTATCAGTTTTTCCAAGATGCAAGTTGTTGAGAAGTCACCACATATACATCCATGAGAATGGAAGAAGTTGTAGTTATGATTTACGCCATCGAGTTGATGGAATGAAGTCTCGTCGGTATTCATGAGATCCCAACCTGCCACATAGTCGAAGTTGGCATGTCCAACGTGATATACATAACCGCCTCCTTTTTTGTTGATGAAGTCTCTAAAGCCAGAGCCGCTCCATAGGAAGTCGGGAGAAGCATAATAACGATGAAACATATAATCTTTAGGGATACCTATGGTAGTATAATCGTCTTCGTCTTGTTCACCTATAAGAAGTTCAAGGTCGTTTTTACCATAGTATCCATCACCGAGATGCTCTGCGCCTAACACTATATCGTTAAACTCACCCAAGACAGGATTCGACTGATATGTAATGATTTTATGCATCATATTATTAAACTGCGACTCGTTGTTAAATGGCAGACGAGCGATAGCGAGTTCAGGCAGCAGATCGTCTTCACCCACCTCACCCCACAGAGTGTCGTTGTCGTTATTCCATGTACCATCGAGACATACATAATACATATCAGCAGGAATGTTATGGTCTTCATGATCATGATTGACATAACAATAAAAGCCTCTGTATGGTACGAGTTTCGTATCGCCACCGAGCAACACCATTATAACGCCTTCTTCTTCATATTCTTTTGAGATGAAAGTACGTATCTTCTCTTGCTCATCGCGACCTTCCGATGAAGAATAAATATCTTCGAGAGCTGTCACTTTAGTTCTCAAGCCTCGCTCCTCATAAAACGCTTTGTATTCATCGAAGTGAGAGACCCATTCCTCTGGAGTGACGACTAACAATTCGTAGCCTCCTATTGTCTTGACACCTCTACCCTCATACGACGACAATGTCTCTGTGTTATGAGCAAGACGTTGAATGCGCTCTTTATGTTCTGGAGTAACCTTCAACATCTTACTGTTATCCGTTCTCGTTGTTGAATACGTCACCTTGACCTTTACGGTCTTAGCATACGACAGCTTACCCGTTGAAGGTAAATATCTAACAGGTGTAAATCCCGACATAGCAACAGAATATCCGTTGAGGAAATGTGTCTTCACATCTGACATATTTCGCAGAGGATATATAGCATCGGAAGAATAAATGTTTTCGTTTTTAAGAAAAGGAAGGTCTCGTGTGTCTGACAATGGTCTTGGTTGTTGATAAGGATAGATGTGATGTTCTCCTTCTATCTCAACGAAATCGGAGAACTCATATTCTATGTCTTTGGCTTCAGTATTGAAAGGCAGCAGCAGGCTCACCGTCTGCCATGGCAACGAAGGATTACCATCGTCAGCCATCTGAACACTGCCATCGAAAGTTACAATCTCATATCCGTCATAAGATTCAAAACGCGGCATATCAAAATGATAAGTCTTCTCAACACTCTGTGCAGAGAGAGAGAAGACCATCATTAACATTAAACTTAATGTAAGAAAGATTTTTTTCATTGTGTAATTATGCATTAAAATTATGCATTACCCTCAACCCATTGTGTCACTTCTTCTAACTGAAGAGCTGGCACGTCCATTTTATTTTTCTTACGTAAGCCGTTGAGTTTCTCACGTAATGCTGCAGGCTTCTCGGCTTTCAACATATCGACAGAAGTGTAACCTGCTTTGATGAGAACCTGTGCCCATACTTCTGGCACGCCGATAGCCATGAAGTCTTGTTCTGTAGCTACTTTCTTGACTTTCTCAGGACGCATTGTCGGGAAGAAAAGAACTTCTTGTATTGCAAGTTGTCCTGTGAGCAACATCACGAGACGGTCGATGCCGATACCCATTCCTGATGTTGGAGGCATACCGTATTCCATAGCGCGTAAGAAGTCTTGGTCGATGAACATAGCTTCGTTATCACCACGTTCTGAGAGTTTCATCTGTTCTTCGAAACGAGCGCGTTGGTCGATAGGGTCGTTCAACTCGGTATAAGCGTTGGCTAACTCCTTGCCATTGACCATAAGTTCGAAGCGTTCTGTAAGCTCTGGATTGTCGCGATGACGTTTGCAAAGTGGCGACATCTCAACAGGATAGTCGGTAATGAAAGTAGGTTGGATATAAGTACCTTCGCATTTCTCTCCGAAGATCTCGTCAATCAACTTACCTTTACCCATGGTGTCGTCGATTTCTATATTGAGTTGTTTACATACCTCACGAAGTTGTGCCTCGTCCATGCCAGTGATATCGATGCCTGTCTTTTCCTTGATGGAGTCGATCATGGAGATACGTTTGAAAGGACGTTTGAAACAAATTTCGTTGTCACCCACTTTCACTGTATCGGTACCGAACACTTCTGTCACGACGCGTTCTATCATTCTCTCGGTGAAGTCCATCATCCAGAGATAGTCTTTATAAGCGACGTATATCTCCATACATGTGAACTCAGGGTTATGAGTGCGGTCCATGCCTTCGTTACGGAAGTTACGTGAGAACTCATAGACGCCGTCGAAGCCACCGACGATGAGACGTTTGAGGTAAAGCTCGTTAGCGATACGCATATACATCGGGATGTCGAGAGCGTTATGATGTGTGATGAAAGGACGAGCTGTTGCACCGCCAGGGATAGATTGTAAGATAGGAGTCTCTACTTCAAGATAGCCGTTTTCGTTGAAGAAGTTACGCATCGAGTTGATGATCTTGGTACGAGCGATGAAGATATTCTTCACTTTGTCGTTGACGACCAAATCGACGTAACGCATACGATAACGTTGTTCCGGATCGGTGAAAGCGTCATATACGACACCGTCTTTCTCTTTCACTATCGGAAGTGGACGTAATGACTTACTTAATACTGTCAGTTCTTTGACATGGATAGAGACCTCGCCAGCCTGTGTACGGAAGACGAAACCTTTCACGCCGATGAAGTCGCCGATATCGAGGAGACGTTTAAATACTGTGTTATATAAAGTCTTATCTTCGCCAGGACATATCTCGTCGCGTTTGATATAAAGTTGCACGCGACCGTGAGCATCTTGAAGCTCGCAGAACGATGCTGCACCCATGATACGACGGCTCATGATACGACCGCCGATGCTCACGTTTTCAAACTTCTCTAAGTTATTATCATCAAATTCTTCTGCTATCTGAGCAGTATTCACGTTAACTTCAAAAGCAGCCTGAGGATAAGGATTAATACCTAATTTGTATAACTCATTCAAAGAGTTCCTTCTAATTTGTTCTTGTTCGCTTAACATAATATAATGAATTGTTTATTTGCTTGCTAAATCTTGCAAATATAATAAAAAGACTAAAGGCAAAAGGCTAAAGATAAAAGTTTTTTTTCAGTCTCCAAGTCCCCAAGTCTCCAAGTCGCAAAGCCAATAGCCAACAGCTAATGGCTAATGGCTAAAGTCAGTGTCAATGTCAATGTCATTATCAGTGTCAATGTCATCGTCAATCCTCTATATTTAGGATGTTAGAGAATCCTGTGAGGTCGAAGACTGACTTCACTTCTCTATTGAGGCGACGGACAACGAGTCTGCCTGCGCAAGCTGTCATTTGTTTATGTGTAGCTATGACGACTCTCAAACCTGAACTGCTGATATATTCTAACCTCTCACAATCGAAGATAAGTTCTAAGCCATTGGCGATAAGAGGTTTTACTGCTGCTTCTAACTCTGGAGCTGTGATAGTATCTAAGCGACCTATAATCTCAACAATTGTTGCCACATTTTCTTTACAAATATTTAATTCCATAGGGGTAAGGGTTAAAAACAATTATTTATTTAGTTTTCAATTTAATTCATATATCATTATTAGCACATTACGTTCTCCCTCTCGTTTATATTCCACCGATTTCATTATCTTTCTGATGAGGAATATTCCGAGTCCGCCAATAGGACGTTCCTCTGCCGAGAGGGTCACATCGGCATCTTTCATCTTTGTCGGGTCGAAAGCTTTGCCTGTGTCGCTCAACTCAAAAATGATGTTATTATTTTCTTTATTCACCGTAAGTAAAATCTCATGCTCTTCATTGCTAGGATAAGCATATTTCATCACGTTAGAGACAGCCTCTTCTATAGCGAGGTTGAGGTTAAATGTCGCATCCATCGGCAGTTGATTTTCCTCGCATAAGTTCTCTATAAACTCAGCCATCAGAGCTATATCGGCGATATTATTACGCATCACGAGTTTTTTGCTTAAACCTGTCGATGGCTCTGAGGTTTCGACAGACTCAACCATAGTACAACACAACATCGTGATGTCGTCGTTTTGCTCAGCGTCGTTTGCGTGACCTTTGATGTCGTCATACAATTTCTCTATCACATCACGAGGCTTATCAGCATAATGCTGCGACAAGAAATTCAACAATCTCTCTTCGCCATATAATTCCTTCTTTGTATTTTCGGCTTCGTTCACGCCATCGGTATAAAGGAAGATATTAGTTCCTTTCTCTATTTTACATTCCTGATCTTGATATTCAAAATCCTCCCACAATCCCATCGCGAGATTAGGTTTCACAGGCAAGAAACTTGCTTTGCCATCTGATGACACCACTATCGGAGGATTATGTCCAGCGTTACAATACTGCAGATGTCCTGTCGCCAAATCCAATATTCCCACGAAGGCTGTGCAGAACATATTGGAGTCGTTAGATTCAGCTATAGCGTTATTCAAGACCTTGACTATCTGTGAAGGGATATGGATGCTCGACGCTACTGTTCTGAAGAGGCGACATGTAACCGCCATCACCAAAGAGGCAGGCACTCCTTTACCTGAGACATCGCCTATTATGAGATGTAGTTTATTGTCTTCTATGAAGAAGTCGTACAAGTCGCCGCCCACTTCTTTTGCGGGGTTAAGTTTTGCATATAAATCCACGTCGTCGCGTTTAGGGAAAGGAGGGAATATTTTAGGCAGCATCCCCATCTGTATGTCGCGTGCAATACGCAGTTCACTCTCTATACGTTCCTTGTTAGCGGTGGTTCTTTGTAGCTCATCGATATAATTCTGCAACGAGCGTTGCATAAAACTGAAAGAGTTATGCAGGGTACGCATCTCATAATTTTTCTTATTCTTCGGGAGCTCCGCTTTAAAGTTGCCTTTTGCTATCTCCATAGCAGAATTGGCGAAGTCGGTAAGCGGACGCATCGTGTATTTGATGAGGATATAAGATAATATCACGAGTAGCAACAGACCTGGCAGAGCCACCATCATAACCTTGCCTCTCATATCATCTACTTTAGCGAAGATGTCGGAATGCAAGCAACTGACAGCCACCGACCATCCCGTAGCGGCGACAGGCGCATAGAAGAGATATGTCTTCTCACCATAATCATATTCCGCCATACCACGTTTGCCATCAACCATATCGTGTGCTGTCTTAAAGATCACCGCATCATCATTTGCCATCGCTGCCTCAAACATAGTCCTATTGAGGATGGCATCGGTGTCTTTATGAACCAAATATGTTCCACCGCGACCTATCATCAAGTTAAACGAATTAGGATAAGTCTTGATAGAATTAACCTGCTCAGCGAACCATTCCAATGATATATCGGCAGTCAATATAGCAAACAACTGTCCTTCTTCATCATACAAAGGATATGAATAAGTTGTCATGATGACATTGGCACCACCTTGATCGAAATAAGGCTCACTCCAATATGGTTTATCGAGCAGCTTTGGAATCTGATACCAATCCATATAATGATAGTCGTAATCTTTATTACCGAGCTGTTTGCTTAGTATCTCATCATTTTCGCGATAGGAATAAGGCGAGTAGAAGTGACCTTTCTCTTGATAATAATTCGGTTCGAAAGCCACAGCGCTTCCGCTGATATATGAGTTATTCACCAACAGAAGCCGCGTCACATCGTACATATAATCAGGGTCGTCGATATTATCTTTCACCATCAACGAGATATTATGCACCGCTGTCTCCACCGAAGTCAAGACATTGTCGATACGCAATATCGTATTGTCGAGAGCCGACTGAGCGTGTTCTATCGACTCTTCTTCTACCAAGTTGCGAGAAGAACGATAGTTGAGTGCGACGATTATTATCAACAATGTCGATGTCACAGCTAAGATAAACAAACTGAGGTGAGTCGATATGGAACTCAACAATAACTTACGATTGGCTTTCATTGCTTACCTCCTGTTATTTGTGATTTTGTTACAACCTTTTTGATACGATTGTATCTCACAAGCAGCTCATTGATCTGCCCTATTTTATCTTCATCGAGTTCAAAGGTAGGTCTTCCCGACTCCTTATCACATTGAAGCAGCAGTATTTCCTTAAGCATCCACTTCTGATGCTGACGACCTGCTGGCATATTCTCTTTTTCGATGACCTTCATCACTATATCGAGAGTCTCTTCTGGATGTTCGTGTGCCCATTCCCATCCACGACGTGACGCCTCTGCAAAAGCCTTAGCCTTATCAGGATATTTCTCATAATAATCTTTAGAGAAATAAACGCCTTCTTCAGGGAAGTCATATCCGTAGTCGGCGAGTGAGATAAAGTTCATATCTTCAAAGCCTGACGAATAAATCTGATACGCTTCGTTATAAACCATAGCCATTGTTGCATCGACAGCACCTGATACATATAGATTTATATTTTGTACAAAAGGTATCCACTCAATATCTAGGTCAAGATCCTTATTTATAATCTCAGCGAGATAGTTATAATGAGTACGCCATATACCCACGCGTCTCTCTCTCATATCATCTAAAGTCTTTATCTCATCATAACGAGGCACTATGACGAGACCTGTATGTAATGCCGTTTGCAAGACATTAACAACCTCCAATCCATTATCGATATTAATGATAGCATCGAAGAGCGTCATAGTGATGGCGTCACATCTTCCTTCTTTGAGGCGATTCTGGGCGTTGTCTGACGATGAGGTATGTTCTATTACGACATCGAGACCAGCCTCTTCGTAGAAGCCTTTTTCCATAGCCACGTAATAGCCAGCAAACTGACTCTGTGGCAGCCACTGCGGAGTGAAGACAATCTGTTGCGCATCAACGACATTTATTAAAAATAAAATCAGTATATGTAGTAATAATCTTTTCATTATACATTGTTAATTATCTAAGCAAAAGTCTCTCTTGATTTAATTCTATATGAATATGATGGTTATCTGTTTCTACATTTTCTTCTATAACATCGCAAAGACCTTGAAGTATATTAAGGCTTAAGAAGTTTTCTTCTGAGACATTCTCTTCCGAGAGATATTTCTTGTTGTCGCCTTCAAAATCAATATCTAACGACATTCTCACCTCGTCATTATTTTTCGACAGGACGAGTTCTATCTTATTATTCAGAGGAATTAAGTTAAGTATCTCTTCCACTGCGAGCTGTACGAAACGATGAGCTTGTCCTCCCAATCCGAATCTGTTGCAGTATAATTCTATCCTTGTATTAAGTTCTGGTCGGTCGAAGTCTTGAGAGTTTATGGTATAGAAGAGGTTTTTCTGGCGGCTGATAAAGTTCTTGGTAGCCTCTTGTTGTGGCGACAGCAGCACTTCTTCTACCGTACCATCTTCGCATATCATTCCTTCGTTGATAAATATCACTCTATCAGCTATCTCCGTGGCTGCTGTGAGGTTATGTGTCACCATCACGAGTGTGATCTCTTTTTTCAGTTTACGTAGCACTTCCATCACCTCGCCGCTTGCCACGGGGTCGAGAGCAGAGAGCGGCTCATCTAACAGCAGCACCTCAGGCTTCATCACTAAACATCGTGCTATGGCGACACGCTGCTGTTGTCCCACCGAAAGCTGACTTGGCATATAAGAAGCCTTCCCTGCTAAACCCACCGACTTCAGATGTTCCATCGCGAGCGACTCAGCATCATCCTTCTTCATCTTCAAGACATGAATAGGCGCGAGGGTGAGGTTCTGTAACACCGTCATATTCTCGAAAAGATTAAACTTCTGAAACACCATGCCGATTTTAGCCTTTGGCTTTTGGCTCTTAGCCTTTGGCTGACAGTCTTTCTCTAATCCTGCCATGCAACGCAGCAATGTCGTCTTGCCACATCCCGATGGACCTATGACACAGACTGTTTGACGTTCATTGATAGTTAACGAGATGTCGTGAAGCACCTCCTTACCTTGATACGATTTATACAGATGAGAAAGTTCAATCATTGTTAAAGAATTTTTTATATATGTAATCCAATGACTTTACTATAATCCACGACAGCAAGAGATAAAGCAGCGACACCATGAGCAGCGGCATAAAAGTGTCGTAAGAGAATCCTCTGATAGCATCGACAGCTTTTACTAAATCTTTCTGAGCGATGTAACCTGCATAAGAGGTAGCTCTTAACAAGAGTTTCAACTCGCCTCCCACCAAAGGAAGCATAGTCTTAACAGCCTGAGGCAGTATGATATAACGATAACATTTAAAGTTACTAAGTCCTAACATACGTCCAGCCTCAAGTTGTTCTTTTCCCACTTGCGTGATATGAATCTTGAAGATTTTGTATAAGGCTCCTGAGGTATAAATACCGAGAGCTATTATAGAGACTAATATCCCGTGCATCGTGCCACCGAATACTACATAGAAGAAGAACATCATCAGCACGACAGACGGAATATCATGTATCGTCATCACAAACCAACTCAGAGGTTTATACAGCCAAAGACATTTGTGACTTATCGAGAGATACGCGAGAAACGCGCCTAATATTATAGCCAATATCGCCCCGAAGAAAAATATGATGACAGTAGTTTTAAATCCGCCCCATATCAGATGAAAAGCGTGTTCATTAAACAAATTGCGTATCATGACACCTTTTATCTTCTCAAAAAATCCTAATTCTTCTACTGAAGGCATTTCACTCAATGCTACATATTTGCGAGGTACAACGACGTAAAGCTCATCACCGTTAGACGTCATAACAGTGCCTAGCAACACATAATCCTGATTACGTTTTATCACTATATCGGCAGCGGATTCATCCATCACAGCAGCATCGCAGCTATTAGCCTCCAAGTCTAAGAAAAGCGAAATCACCTTGTCATATTCCACGATAGAAGCATGAGGGAAAATATTATTAGCCTCTTCTTTATCGACATTAGATTTCAGTATGCCTATATTCTTGTCCGAGATGTCGGATACATCGTTATATGACATCTCTGACGTACATCCTCCGAAAAAGAAAGAAGCAGTTAGAATAGATAATATTAGAATTATGCGTTTCATCATAGCAAAAAAAAGGACGCATAAAAACGTCCATTAATCATTATTTAATAACTTTCTTTATCGCTGTGTTTCCTTTGTTATCGACAACTCTCACGAAATAAAGTCCTTCACTCAACAAAGAGACATCAACATCATTTCTGTTTTCAACATATATGACTTGTTGTCCCACAGAATTAAATATCGTCACGTTTTCCACCGCATCGCCAACGATATGAAGCACTTCATTCATCGGGTTTGGATAAATCTCAACTGATGCGAAGTTGTTTTCTTCAACGCCAATCTCATCGTCATATTTCACAACAACTTTCTGTTCTCCTACCGATGATGTGATAACGAGTTCTGTCTCAAACAGCACCGCCTTGCATATTATCATCATAAGATAAACATCAACTTCCACCGACTCGCCTACTGCTATTGTGTAAGGCAAAGTAAACTCATAGTCGATGTCGTAAGATTCATCATCTTTTATCGTGATACTTTCTATGACGACGTCAGAAGCAGTATTGTTTGTTATGGTGAGAGTCTCTGGAGTCTCGTAATCATAATAAAAATCGAAGACTATCTCTTCTGGGTTTAGAGTGAGAGTCAGTTTCTCGTCGTATGCTCCTACAGTAAAATTATGAGGATCATCTTGACCGAAGATAGGCTGTTGTGCTCTGCGTCCCGACTCATCGGCAGCAAACACATAATAATCTACTTCTGAGTTCTCTTGATAACCTTTGATATAACCCACATATTCATCGGCATTTCCTGTTGCTGTCATTGCTGCTGTCTTATATTCGCCACCATCGATGCTGTAATAGATGAGAAGAGAATCTTGTTTCAGGTCAGCTCCGCTGTAAGCTATGACTTTACTTGTGATAGCGAGAGAGTCTTGCCATTCTTGTTTTCCGAAGAGGACATCACGATGATCTATATGAAGCATATTGAAATCCATGACGCCGCGTGTACGACAGTGTAGAGCATCGGTGTTAAGCCAGCCGCTCCAATAACTACTATTTTGAACGCCTATTACCTCATAACCAGGCATCGCCTCACGATACACTTCGAGAGCTGACTCATTATATTGAGAGTTAGAACCCATTGGCACGAGGACTTTTTTATTAAGTATCAAACTATTGGTATAAGGAGATACGGTGCTACCTCCTGGGATGTCGATACGATATACCTTATAAGGATAACCCCAGCAGCAGTTGGTAGCCTTGAAGTAATCGGCCACTTCTTCGTAATAAGGATAGCGAGGATTCGACTCTGGCACGCGAGCCAAGACTATCTTATCAGGAGCGAGATATTTTCCCCAGCAATCGACGTGAGCTATATAGTCGCCTTGAGGGTCGATGGTGACATGATAAGGATCGATGCCGAGATAGTCTCTCATTCTATCATAGACCTGTGTCTCGGTGATGCCTTCTGCTACGCTCTCAGTGATAACGATGTCGTCGGAGACACCGTTGCCTCTACCATCTTGCATCATATTACCGCCGGTATGAACCACCTTCATACCAAACATCTCGATGCCCCAATAGTCGGCGAAATGACTTGGCAGGTTGTCGTCGTTAGGGCGAGGACGGTTATAGATATTATCCACGATAGCAGGTTCTTTACCATTGAATATATACCATGGACCGAAGTCACGGATCCAGTAAGAGTCGGTGGTAGCATTAAGATATTCTATATTATCCATATTAACGCCAGCCGATTGAAACTCACTCTGAGCATATTGCTGTTCGTAAGATGTCACAACGGTGATAACCTTACAATCTTCAGCCATCTCTCTCACGAGTTCTACAGGGATACCGAGAGGATATACGATCATGACAGCCTGCATTGGCTCATACTCAGCAGGGAAACGGACCTCACCCGTTGGAGGAGGCGTCTCGACAAAAGAACGAGTCATCAAAGATCGGCTCATCTCTTCCTCCGAAAGATATTTCATCTTACGCCATTCAGGAAGGTCATTGACATCTTGTGCAAAGGAAAAATGACAACTTCCAATCACAAAAAACAAGGTCACTAATGCAAGGGTAAATATTCTTTTCATAGTATAAATTTTTATGACGCAAATGTACCATTTTTTTTCATTTCATCGTTATACATTTCAAACATTTATTGTATCTTTGATTTCTAATTTATTTTCAATGAAAAAAATCTCAAGACTATTATTATCAACGATTTTATTATCATTAGTGACTTCGATGACATCATGTAAACTCATCGAAGATTTAGGAATAAAAATCCCTCAACTTAAAAAAGAAGTAGCAGTTGACGTTAACAATGACAATGATGTTGACGTTGACAATGATGTTGACGTTGACAATGACAATGACGTTGACATTAACGTTGACAATGACAATGACGTTGACAATGACAATGACATTGACATTGACATTGATGTTGACACAGAATCAGAGTCAGTGTCAGTGTCAGTGTCAGTGTCAGAGTCAGTGTCAGAGTCAGTGTCAGAGTCAGAGTCAGAATCAGAGCTTGAGTACATCAGCTACTACGACACTATTGCTTCCATCGAGCCAGAAGCAGCCGATAGTTTAGAGATGGTATTACAGGAACGTATCGACAAGGAGAACTCCGGTGAGGCTATAGTAGCAGAGTCTGATGTCATGATGGAAATGATTGACGATATAGCTGACATCCCATATTTTGAGCAGAACAAATTAGAGTCGAGTTCTAAGTCGGAGAACATATACAACTATCCTAAAGATTATGTCCCCACTTTTCCTGACAGCGTTTATGCTGAGCGTATCGCGAAGCTTAGGGAGCAGACAACCATAGAATTGGTTTACAACAAACACGTCAAGAGTTTCATCGATGTATATGCTGTAAGAAAACGCGATCATACATGTAGAATCTTAGGCTTAGCAGATATTTATTTCCCTATGTTTGAACAAGCCTTAGACAAATACAACATACCATTAGAGATAAAATATCTCGCCGTTGTAGAATCGGCATTAAATCCTCGCGCTGGTTCTCACGCTGGTGCTAAGGGATTGTGGCAGTTTATGTACGCTACGGGAAAGACATATAAGTTAAATGTCACATCATTAGTCGATGACCGCATGGATCCTGTCAAAGCCACCGAAGCAGCATGTCAACATCTCCTCGATCTTTACAACAAATACGACGATTGGTTTTTAGCGTTGGCTGCATATAACTCAGGAGCTGGCAATGTCAACAAAGCGATACGTAGAGCTGGAGGACTGAAAAACTACTGGGCAGTATGGCCCTTCCTTCCTAAAGAGACTCGTGGCTACGTCCCAGCTTTCATAGCTGTCAACTATGTGATGAGTTATTCTCAAGAACACAACCTCTACCCCACCGACCCAGGCATCATGGCTGACGGCGTTGACAGCGTGACAGTACATCAACCTCTTCATTTCGACCAACTCAACGAGATGCTCAACATCCCGATGGAAGACATCAAATTCTTTAACCCCCAATATAAAGCTAACATCATCCCTGCTAACGAGAAGACACATTACTCGTTACGACTACCCGAGAGATATATCGACAGCTTCATAGTTCATGAGAAAGAACTCTATGACTTCAAGACTAAGAAAGGCATCGACAGAGAGAAGTTAGAAGAAGAGATGAAGAAAGTGAGCGACAGAAGCGTCCATATCGTAAAGAGCGGCGAGAACCTCGGAAGTATCGCTAAGAAATATCATATCAGCGTCAACCAGCTGAAGACATGGAACAACCTCAAGAAGACTACGATATATCCTGGACAGAAACTTATCGTCTATAGCTCAGGAGCTCCTATGGCACAGTCGGGTAATAGCAAACCTGTGGAACGCTCCACAGAACAGAAGATACACACTGTGAAATCGGGAGAGAACCTCAGCGTGATAGCAAAAAAATACAAATGCACTGTCACCGACCTTAAGAAATGGAACAACCTGAAAAGCACTAACCTCAAGATCGGACAGAAACTAAAAGTGTATCCTCCATCGGGAGGTTCCGGCAGCGGATCCATCACACACACCGTGAAGAAAGGCGACAACCTCTGGGACATCTCGAGAAAATATGGCGTCAGCGTTGAACAGATAAGGAAACTCAACGGTTTAAGCTCTAAAGCAGTATTGAAGATAGGACAGAAGTTGGTGATAAGACAATAGGCTAAAGACTAATGACTAATAGCTACAAATTATAAACAATAAAAATATATTGACGATGAAGAAACTAAATTTGATTGCCATGATAATGATTTTAACAATGTCATTATCATCATGTGTTAACGAAGATAAAGCAAAGGAGTCGAGGAAGGCTCGTTCTGTTGGTGGCACTTCAGAGATTCTCATGATAACACAAAACGATGAGCAGTGGAAAGGTCAGATGGGACAGGCTGTCCGCGACTTCTTCGAGCAGGAACAATACGGTCTTCCTCAGCCTGAGAAGAACTTCAAGGTAGCGCATCTCAACATCGACGCGCTCAACGATATGTTCAAAAAACATCGTAACCTCATCATCGCTAAGATCGACAAAGACATCAAGAATCCTTTGGTAGAGACACAGAAAAATTGGGAGTCGGAGCCACAATTTGTGATACGTATCACTGCGTCATCGCCAGAGTCGTGGGTAAGGACATTCGAGTCGCAGAAAGATGGCTTGAAACTCATCTTCGATGAAAATGAAAGAGCTCGTTTCCAAGAGTTTTTCCGTCCTACCACAGATTATAAAATTGTCAATAAGTTAAAAGAGAGATTTGGTGTCACGATGAATATTCCTGAAGGATATTTCATCGGTATCGACAAAGACGACTTCATGTGGATACGCAAGGAGACCTCCGATATGAGCATGGCTTTCTTGATTTATGAGCTGCCATATAAAGACACCGCCGATTTAAATCCTAACAACATCATAAAGGTGAGAGACTCTATCGTAGAGAAGTATATTCCAGGTCCTATCGACGGCTCGTATATGACTACCGACAAGGAATTTCTGACGCCAGTTTTCAAGACCTTACCTGAGTTTCCTGCAGGTTATGCCGTTGAAACGAGAGGCTTGTGGAATGTTGTCGGCGACTTCATGGCAGGACCATTTGTATCATATTCCATCGTCAATCCAGAGAGCGACAAGATCGTCACCGCAGAAGGATGGGTCTATTATCCTAACAAAGAAAAGAGAGACTTATTGCGACAACAAGAGAGCATCTTATACAGCTTAAAGTTTGTGAAATAACTTTGAGTCTCCGAATCAAAAAGCAGATACGCGTCAATGACACCTATAGGTGTCATTGACGCGTATTTTCGTTGTAGATATAACAAGTGGAAACAAGAAGCCTTTTATTTTAGGTCATATTCCACCAATTTGAATTTTACTCCCACTCTAATCCCTATTATAGGGGAAAATACCAAATCTTCTTTAAAGGCACCTCTTGTTGTTACATTTGTGATTGTATAGTTAAGATATGGCTCAAATCGTACTACCAATATTCTATTTAATTTGTACTCCATTCCTACACCTAAATCAATTGCATATATATCGTCTTTGTAAGATGATTTTACAATATCATGTTTTACCTCATACTTTTTAGTACGCACCATATAAAAATCATACAAACCTAATTTTCCTCCAAGTGATAGTCTTTCATTAATGAAATATTGATACCCGATATTCAAAGAAATATTAGAAATAACATTATCTATATTGATTACAGAATCATCATAATAAAAATAATTTCTACCCAATCCTATTTTAAACGACAGAAATCCATATCTTTGACAAAGTTCCATTCCAAGCATACCTTCAATTCCATACGGAAATTTGACATTATAATAATCATATTGTTCATCATTGATATGATAATTTGTCAACCCGTACAATTCTATAGTATGCCTAATCCCAGGTTGAAATTTATTGTTCTTTACATTCAGATATTCCTGAGCATCAATCTTAACGGACAGGAGCAATAACAGTATAGCAAATAACCTTTTCATAATGAACGCCTTTTTCAGTTTCAACAATGATTAAATAAATACCTGAATTACATCTTTGATTCAGACTGATTTGAGATGTAAAGTCGTCCATTAGGTTTATTGAGATATTTATTTCTCTTCCAAGCATATCTAGCATCTTCACTTCTTTTATCTCAAAATCTGATTCGATAGAAATTGTTTCGTTGCTTGAGAAAATTGTAGGGATGATAGTGAGATTATTGCTATAATTATCAACCTCATCTATAGACAGATATGTTGGAAGAATACAATCTTCTATATCGGTAGAAACAATATAAACCAACTCATCATCTTTATGTTGACATATCAACTCTGAGAACGTACCATCATAGAAACCTGACATCACCATCGGGAATACTCCTTCAATAAACATAAGATTATCAAT
Organism: Lentimicrobiaceae bacterium; assembly: GCA_015061295.1. Taxonomy (GTDB): domain Bacteria; phylum Bacteroidota; class Bacteroidia; order Bacteroidales; family F082; genus Limimorpha. Next base: position 1,229 of record SUWU01000033.1, on the reverse strand, counting down.
TACTAATTCTCCTTCCCAAAAGTCACCAAATTCGATAATTTTCTTTCCTCCTTCATAACGTACATTTTCTACTACAATCTCATGTAAATAATCGTTAAATGAAGGGAGTGTAAATGTGTCACCAATATTCAGTGACATATCACATAACAAAAATTCTTTTTCTAAATTATCATTTTTGATATACAAATACAATCTGCCATTTTCTTGTTCTTCCCTGAAATATATAGTTTCATCAGCATACCAATATGTCTTGTATCCATATTCATATTCCACATGTCTTTGCTCTACGAAGAAGTATGAATTGTCATTAATTGTGATTGTATCTTTATTACAGATTGTGAATGTTGAATTCCAATCACCATCTATAATTACCGTATATAAATTTATCGTTGTCGAGTCGTTACCAAAGAATGATTGGTAAGGTTTTACCTCCTCATAATCACATTCAACATCTGAAGTTATCAGATAATTATCATCTTCAGAATAACAGCGTATCCTCGTGTTCGTACATGATGGAGGTCCCAACAATTCATAAAACGGGAACAACGACTTGTCTAATCCTATCCCTTCAATTATATTGGTAAGATACAAACAAGTCTCCACATTAACTGACGTCACAAACATTCTTCTCTTGCTACCATCAGCCAAAACAATCTCTTTTATCTCATCAACAAATACCGTGTCTGTTTCAGGAAGTTCCGGAAGCTCAAACGGTGGACGATGTTCTATCACCCAATATTCTCCTACTTCTTTACTAAAATCATAAAGCAGATAGCGTTCTCCATCAACAACTTCGTATATCTGTTCTCCTTCTTGGTTTATATAACGCGTCTCATAATACGGGTTTACATAGCCATGACAATCCACATTCTGAAACAACTCTATTTCTTTACATTGCCATCCGTTTATCTCGACAATATCCAACGAACGGAATCTATCGTATGTAACATCTTCGTATTTCCATGTTTCATAATTCATGATTAATCTCTCATAATACCACTCAGCACCCACAGGAGCAAATTCCACTTGTCCTTTCACGCTGAATGTCGCAAGGAGCATCAAAATTATTAAAGTAAATTTTTTCATAAAAAAGCCCTCCTATTATTCCTTAATTCCGCAACACTATAATTTAACTTTATTTATAAGTTCCTGAGCAACAAAAAGTTGCCCAGGATTTTGCCATGTCAGAATTTTCACTTATCTTAGTGTTGCAAAAAGAAAACAAGCAA
>SUWU01000032.1 GCA_015061295.1 Lentimicrobiaceae bacterium | reverse complement strand
TGAGGCAGAACCAGGGACAGAACTATATGCAAAACTATGGAGACAAAGATTTGATGAGGCAAAGGCTGGACATTGTGAATACAAAAGACTTTGCCCTATATATAGTGAAACTACTAAAAAAACAAAAGTATGAGAACAGATATTCAAAGACTCGACTATCATAGACGCAAGTTGTTAGCATTAAGGCTTTTTAGTTTGACAAACAAGAAACATATTCCAGAATGTGACATTCCAACTATATCTTTCGAGGATTTAGAAGTCCCATTTCAGGCTCCTATTGCGATGGATTTACGCAATGGCGGTTTATGTTCATTAAGTTGTGATGCTGACGGGAAATGCGGATTACGACTTAAAAGAGAATATGTTGGATTGACAATGCAACAATATGTAGAAATACTTAAAGGACTAAATATTTATTGATTATGAAAAGAGAAATTAAATTCAGAGGAAAAGATAAAAAAACGGGTGAATGGTTATACGGAAATCTACAAGTTCCGACCATAGAAGGTGTTCCATATTTTATGTGGGACAAAGAGAAGTTTCAGTGTGAAGTTGAAACTAATACAATCGGACAATTCACTGGTTTAAAAGACAAGAACGGCAAGGAGATTTATGAGGGTGATATTGTAGATGTTGCAGTTGAACCTATAAACTATGTCGGTAAAAATCCAACTCCTTATCATAGAATTTGTGTTTGCGTATATCAAGAAGAAAATGCTACTTTTATATACGAAAGAGTTGGAAAGGAACATAAACGTAAATTAAGTAGAAATTGGAAGTACAAAATTATGGGAAGTTATGATATACCATGCGTAGAAGTAATCGGTAACGTATATGACAATCCAGAATTATTGAAAGGAGGTAACAATTGAACGCAATTATTATGACAGAAGAGTACTGGGTAAACTCTCAATTTTCCGTTGCCCGTTATTATGGAGGTATTCAAATAGGAGGTAAAAGTTATAAGATCGTGAACAAGCAAGGTGCAACAATCTTTGAGCTGAGCGACCCCGACAGCCCTTACTATGTAGGCGATGGCAACATGGCTATTCCACCAGGCGAACCCGCCGACCTTGTATTGGAAGAGTGGATCCCGATATATAAGATACTCGGCAGAGATAAGACAATAGAACTCGTCAAACAGGGAGTGTCTGTACAAGAAGCGAGGAAACTATGTAAAGAGTTCAAGAAACACAAAACACCTAAAATCAAAACAAAATGAAAAAAGTAACGATTTACAAGGGATTTCACCGTCCTTTCACCCTTATTCCTGCATGTTTCCGCAACATCAGCAAGATTAGAAGCTATAAAAAACAAATCATTGCAAAGACAATCACATTTACTGATTCATGCAGATATGTTCTCGATGGCGAAGACCAATACGACTGGAACAAGCTGTTCGGAATATGTTTCGGTTGGCGTGGCATACACAAGAACTCCGCCCGCTTCGTGTGGAGATATAACGTAGCAACAGATAGGATAGATATAGCGACATACTATTATATTGACGGGAACAGAGAGTTCGAAAAGGTTGCTTCTCTTCCTCTCGATACAGAAGCCAAGTTCGAGATAGAGCGAGACGGAAATCATGTCAGTTTCTATATCGACGATGAATTTATGGATTATAACGATGCTTTCAAAACAGAAAGATGTTTGCTTACATTCGGCTGTGGACTCTATTTCGGAGGAAACAGACGAGCACCTCAAGATATTATAATATATAAAGAGTGAAAAGTTAAAATAGTGTATTCGATGTTAAACGGTATTTTTGAATAATGAAAAGCATCTTGGGAAATACAAGAAAACCTGATGTTATATTCCATGCTTCAGGAAGGATAAACATTACGTCGGGTGTAGCATCACGTCTCCGCTTGTCTGCTGGAGACGTGATTGATATATTGACAGACGGCGAAGAATATTATTTATATGTCAAACATACAGCGCCTGTAGTGAAGGGAAAACACGAAGGCGCAGTATATTATAGCAATAAGCATGGAAAACATTGCAGGGCATCATCTGTCAGACTATGTCGTGAAATACTTAAAATATGCAATGCTGACGGCATCGCAAGACTGTCGGTAGGGGAGACTATCACGGACGAGGAAGGCAGAGAATTAATTCCGATAATAACCAAACATTTACTATAATAATATGATTAAAGAAGTCAAATACAACGGATATTCTGCCAGCCCGTCAGATTACGGATGTGTTGATGGTGATTTGGCGATGAGTCTTAATGCTATAAATGAAGAAGGAGCATTGCGTCCAATTATGCAACCAGAAGAGATAATGCAGCTGACAGATGCAACAGTTAAATGCGTACATGAGACGAGCGTTTTTACACATTACATCGTTGTTACTAACGAGAATGAATTGAAATGGCGTTTGTTAGAAGAGGGAGAATGTACCTGTGTGAAATCATTTGGCGATATAAAAATCTATCAGATAACACCTGTTGGCAATACTCTCGTTGTGCTGACTTCAGACGGCATGTATTATTTTCTGTGGAAAGAGGATGATTATATCAGTTTAGGTAACGAATTGCCGGAGTTGAATGTGAAGCCGTTTATAACCACACAGGCAATGAATAGGACGAGTGTATCTACTGCTTTTGGAACATCGTCTTTGGATGAAAACAACTGTGTTATCTCAGGCAATGATTATATTCCTTCAAATACCTTAAAAGAACTATTGGATGGAACAATGGATTCTTATGCTATGCACGGAACTATAAGGCAAAATGTATATGAAAGGTGTTTTGCAGCGATAAATCATTATAATCATTTCTTTAGCAGAAGAGGATACTTCATGGCTCCTTTCTATGTAAGATTTGCATTCAGAATGTTTGATGGTACACATATAAGGCATACCGTACCAGTACTATTAGTACCATTTACATGGGGTAAACCCTTAATGAGTGTCTATATAAAAACAAATGGAGATACACGTACGGCAATATTTGATCCTATATTTTTCTGCTCCTCTTTATATGCAAATATAAAGGTCGCAGATAATATCAATGATTGGTCAGATATAATAACAGATATTGACGTATTCGTAACAGAACCGTTGATAGACTATTCCGATGATCCTGAATCCGTGATATCATTAACAAAAAAACCATTTGTTGAGAACCCTGGATTAATGCCACAAAATATGCATTTAATACTACAGGGGACGGCAATTCAAGATATGTATGCTTGTCCAGCGTATATTAATACAGATGACTTTATAAAAAATCTTAATAAAGACAGGTTTACTATTATCCCTTATGCTAATTTAAATGTACAAATAACAAAATCTTGGTATGTTACAACAACATATTATGCATATATACGTTATAATTTTACAGATCTTTATAATTCATTTGCTGGGTGTTATATAGGAATTGACACACAAGGCTATGAAATTGATCCGACTGCAATAACTACCTTAGGACAAACTGTACCTTTTGAAACTATTGAAGGAAATATCCCAGAATCATACAAAGAACTTACCATATTCAAAATAGATGAAAAATGGAAAGGTGTTGTAATTATAAGTTTTAAAGATCCTGAAGGAATGTATAATGAATTAGAAGAATCTACAGAGGATAATGGATTCCCTGTCCAATTTAAATCTTACATAATATTATCATTAGATCAGTTAAACCATGACTATTACGTTGATACTAAGCGTATAGACGGGAAGAATTATACAGATACTCTTGAACAGTACAGTGCATTCTATAACATAGCAGAGATAAATCTGCAAAAGCTGATAAATAACGAATTCTCTGGTTTAATACCCATCAAGGAACTTGCTTTGCAAAACTTGCAGTCTCATCCCATATTAGAAGATCTTGCGTATGGAATACACAAACTTAAACCACAACACTCTTTTGTTTATAACAATCGCCTCAATATTATTCTTGATGACGAGCAGATAAGAGCAAATGGAGTGTCGATAACAGCACAAAACCCTTGTGCTGGAGAAAAAACCTTTGCGCAGGGTGAAGACAATAACAAACGTTGTATTAAGAAAGCATATGTTGAAATATACGAAAACTCACAAAACGTATATGTGGAAGTAGATGTTAATAATGATAATTTTGAAGAGTTGAGATATTTTGCTTTCCCTCATAACCAAGCCAAGAATTTGTATTTATATATCACAACTGAATTGGAGAATAAAAACGATTACAAAAAATACAAGATACCGTTAAAACAGCATCCTTTCTTGAATTTGTCGTATGCATTCAATATGTTTAAATGTTTGGGACCTGACGAATATGAAGAACAATGTTCGAATGAAGAAGATTTTATTATCCCATCAGAAGACACTATACATTATGGTAATATCATACGTCTCTCTGATGTGAACAATCCGTTCAGATTCTCAGAAGAATATAGTGTTTCCTTACCTGTGTCAAAAATATACGCATTGTCAACGGCTGCGAAAGCTCTTTCGCAGGGTCAGTTCGGACAATATCCGCTCTATGCGTTTACGTCAGACGGTATCTGGGCGCTTGAAGTATCGTCAACAGGAACCTACTCAGCACGTCAGCCAATATCAAGAGATGTTGTAATAAATCCTGATAGCATAACACAAATAGACAATGCGGTACTCTTCGTTACAGATAGGGGAATTATGCTTATAAGTGGCTCTGATGTGATGTGTATAAGTGATAGGATAAACACGTATGATACATTTAAAGTGGAAGATATTCCCATGATTGAAGAGTTTGTATCTCAATGTAGTGATATTATATTTAACGATATAAAACAAAAGCCGTTCTTGGATTTTGTAAAAGACTGTAAGATGATATACGATTATACCAATCAGCATATTATCGTATATAATCCTGACGTGAAATATGCTTATGTATATTCATTGAAATCACAACAATGGGGAATGATGTTGAATGATATTCGAGATAATGTAAATTCTTATCCAGAAGCACTTGCAATGTGTTTTGGTGATAAACTTGTGGATTTTAACAAGATATCTACTGATATGCCAAACTTGTTGGTGATAACACGACCTTTCAAAATGGAAGAACCTAACGTACATAAGACCATCAATACAATCATTCAAAGAGGAAATCTTAATAATGACGATATAAAACAAATCTTGTATGCTTCTAATGATTTAGAAAACTGGGTCGTAGTTTGGTCATCTACAAATGTTAGAATGTCTGGTTTCAGAGGAACACCATACAAATTCTTTAGATTGGCATTGTGTAGAATAATGGATAAATCAGAAAGTTTGCATGGCTTCTCTGTGCAATATGAACCAAGATTAACAAACAAGTTGAGATAATGATAAAGCCGAGTAATAGCTCGGCTTTATTTTTGTTTTAGAAAGGTCTCAATGTTCTTCTGAGAGGTTCTGTCCTTGATGTCATCGCGATGGAAATCTGTTTTTTAATCATTGAGCATCTTTCTATCCAATATACGTGTGATTCCGGCTGAGTGATCATAATCCATTCAGACAGCAGTCTGCATGTTATATACTCGTTTATAAGGTTGGTTAGAAGAGTAATGGTCGTGTGCGAAAAGTGTTTTGGCAAGGACAATGTTATATTATAGTTAGGGAAAAGCTGCTGCGGTTTATCTTTATTACCATCGGGAATGACCTCTTCTTTGGTGAATGCAAACAAAAACTCCTTACACTCCGAATGAGCAAGGTTAAATGTGGTTTCAAAAAACTCCTCGTTTTCGTCGGAGACAAAGATTCTATCGTAGTCTTTGTCATCTTTTGATTTTGCACCGATATAAGATGTTTTTTTGGCGATTTCGTCAAATATCTTCTTCTTGTCTATTTCAATGGTTGCTGTTATGTCTTTCATATTGCTAAAATTCAAATAGTTTGTAACTTATGCCGATACCTATATATGGTCGGAACTGAGGCGTGGTGTTAATCGTTATGCCATATCCGACCTGCACGCCGACCGACCATCTGTCTTTTCTTTTATCTGGACATGGCTGTGTTATGCTTGTGATTATCTGCTGTTGCCTGTACTTAAATATCAGACTGTCAAGATGACAAGCATAACCGCTGATGTAGCAACGATATAAGGTGTCTTCATATACTTTTTGTGTGATGGGAATCCGAATGACATCTGCATTGTTATCGTTATCTTTTTTATCTTCTATCGTAACATATCTCAATACCACGCTGTCTTTTGGAACAGGCTTGTAATATGGAATGGTATCGACTATTTCACTTATGATGGTGTCGTAATAAATTCCGCTTTCCTTTTCCTTGTTGGCGTTATGCCTGTAGGAAAAGAGCGAAGATAGTATTATAGCCACTATCAGAAACAGAAAACAAAACTTCTCTTTACCGTTCATAATCTTAGCCTTTAAAGAATGTTATTTTATAAGGATTGCCCATGTCGTAGCAGTCGATATGAAGCCAATTAACATCTTCTTCTATTCTGACCGGATACGGCAATAAATCTGCATGCTGCATAATCTTCTTCCTCATTTGTTCTGCGCTCATATCTGGAGAAGACAAGTCGAAACCTTTTCCGTTTGAATGGGCTGAAAGAGATAAAACATCACGTTCGGTCTTATCCTTGTTGATTTCGCAGAGATTACATCTTAAACCTCTTTGTGTTAAAGTCTTGGTGTTACAAACCAAAGGCACTTTTAATATTTCGCACCGTAACACTAATAAGGTATGAAGAATCTCCGTATCAATGAACATCCAAGATTTATCCGTCCAACTCTTCAAGGTATGAGGACAGACGAGTTCCTGTATCTTGAAATACTTTCTCAGTTCTTGTATGATTTCCTGTCGTTTCATAATTCGTTGTATTCTGGTAATAGGTATTGTACATTCATAGCCACTTCATGTAATGTGACTCTTACTTCTTCTTCATCTACATTCACGTCATGGGTAAATTCGCAGAATATAGAGCCGACCCAATCATGAGTGTTGTCACTAAGTCGTTTGATAGCAACCTTACTCGTTCCGCAGGCAGATAAGAGTGACTTTGCATATCTATCCTTAACCTGAGTATCTATGTTATCGAAAAACATATACAGGTTCTTAGCCATTTCAGCACAGAATATAGCGCAATCACACATCTTCAGGTTTTGTATGTAAGGTTTCATCGACTCTACTCCTTTACGTTTGCTTTCAAAATAGACGCTTACCATCGACTCATTGCCGAGTGGGTGTGGTTGTACTATATAGACGCGGTCTGCGTGAAGTTTATGTAATGCTTCCCACAACTCGCCATGAACGATAGCGGAATTGTCGGCACGACGCTTGTTTTTACGCTCTTCTGACTGCTTGTATTCCTCAATCTTCAGGTCAGTCATCTTGTTCTTGCTGTACTGATTATAAGCGAACCAAGCCGCTATGATTGTGCCTATGGCACTAATTATTGCTGGTATGTATTCCATATCTCTTCTTTTGCTTGAATTTTACAATTCTCTACATAAGAATTATACTCATCAAATTCTTCTGGTTTAACATCTCTTTGTCTTAATATTGCAAATTCTTGATTAACTGTATATTTTTCTCTAATCAATTCAATAACTCTATTTTCATATTCTTCTTGACTATTATCATAGATTTCCCATCCGTCAGATAATATCATCTCTTCTGAAGGATTATAAACATTATATTCTATATCTTGTAAAACTCCTTCAATTTCCTCTTGCTCAATCTTTTTACAAACTATCTGATTGGCAGGTCTAATTTCATTATTCTTGATATATTTTTTCATGATTATTCAGTTATAATTTTAATAGGACGAATGTTAAAACCATATTCACGGAATGAGGATTCTATTGTCATTGTATCACTATTTACCTTAAGTTCATACGCTTGATAATTATTATCTGGTGTAGAACTCCAACAATAGAATGATGCTCCTACATAAGAATCACCTTCAGTAGAATATTTATATCCTCCAGAAGGAACGAAAATACTATTACCATTAGGACCTATTATTTTATAGCCATTGACACTATTAAGAGTAGTAGCCTCCAAAGTACAGTTATTAATCAATTCTTCTATATCTAATTTAGTAGGCATTTTCCAGGTTGTATCAAGATTTGCTGTAGCAGCATCATATTGTGAATTACCTGAAATATCATCTAATGCTATTCCCGATGTACTACAATTATCAGATAAATATTCTTCTTTTGTTTCTATCTCGCCCCACGCATAATAGTTACCATATTCTTCAGGAGATGTAGCACCAATATTCTTAGTTGCCCATAATGTTCCTGAAGGTAATCCTAAATCTACGTAATCTTCTACATGTTTTTCATAAGGAAATGACTTATAAGTAATTAAAAGTTTAACTGTGTTGGTATCACCTATATACATTTCTTTGAAATTGAAAACGTAATACTTATAACTATCAAATACAGGAGGTTCTTCATTTTCCCATATTACCTCATCTATAACAGTTGGTAATTCAAAAGTAATTATGGGATTATCAGCTGTTTTAACAATAAGTTGGCTCGTAATATTAGGTCTATATATATTAGCAGTTTTATGATACCCAACAGAGGACCTTTTAATATTGATTATACAAGAACTGTTATTATTTAATTCTATAAAACAATCTTGTTTGCTGTATAGTATTATAGTTTTTGTTTCATCAGCTGCTATAATTTCTGAGTTAAAAATATTTTCATTTAGTAATGTTGGTTTATATAGGGTATTTTTCGATACAATGAACAAATTTCCCCATACACTATTACCATCTAAATTTTTTATGAGAATAGCATTATCTATTACATAAGACTCTGAACTAGGAAAATAATAAGGATGATTATTTACGCTTATGACAAACGAGTTCCAGACTCTGTGATATGTTCCTGATTTATCTTTCGCATAAAAACTATTATTATATATATTATAATACACGCATACAGGATTTTCTGGTAATTCAGAAGTTGCTGACACTGATTCATTAATCAATTTTACAGGTAGTATAATAGAAATTTTATCAATAGTTGTATCAGTATATGTATTTACTTCTTTTTTAGCTTCAGTAATTTTACTATCAACAGTAGTTTCAAGATTTGTTATAGTAGCATTAACTTCATCAATAGCATTTTTAACCCCTTTCTGACTAATAGGAGAAGTTTCATCATCTCCCAATTCTTGAGCAAGAGTTTTTTTATGAATATGAGTATTACCTTCTGAATATACGATTAAAGAATTATCAATATTAGATAGAGTAATAGATTTTGAAGTTGGAGTTAGAAGAATTTCATTGTTATTACAAGAATTAATCTCAGTTATATGTAATTTATCGTTTGTTACTGTTATATTGTTTCCGTTACAATTTGTTAATTTTATATATGATATAGATGACATGGAGTCATAATAATATGGAATTTTTATAATATTATTTTTACATGTACCATTAAAAGTAACTGTAGCATCAAAAGTATTATGTAAAAATTCATAAGGGGCTTCATTACCGTTAGAATCCCTCATCCAAATTATCTCTATAAACTGATCATCTGCAGAACGTATAGGCTTATATTCTCCTATATTCACATATTTTAGATAGTGCTGCTCTGGATCGAATTTTATACCTTTAGGTAGTCCTATAGTTCCTTCCGGTAAAGGTTGTGGTATATAGTAATTTACCCAAAGACAAATTCCATAACTATTACGTATAGAATCCCATTCCTCCTTTTTTACATAAGTGTATTGGTAAGTATCTGTATTGGAGAGTTTCATATAAAGCTCAGCATATGTTATATTGTTATATGTAACTGTTTTAGTAGAATCTAACACATAACATGAAGAACCTTCAAATATAAGAACATTATTAATGTTCTTTGTTGAATAGACAGTTCTTATCTTTATTGTTGCACTTCCATCTGCTAATCTGGCGTAAGGATTAATAGTACTTGAACTATCAGCAGTAACTATAATAGATATAAAATTATTATAATTTCTATAAGCAGTGTATTTATAGTAATTAACAAAATCAGAGATAAGATATTGTGTTCCAGGAATAAGTTTACTATCTGCCACTAAAGACATAAAAGATTTATACTTAACACTTTTTAAATTTTCTGTATTATGAACAGATGTTTTTAAATCTTTAATAGATTGTTCAGCATTATTTGTTCTTGTACCTAAAGAAGAAATAGCTTTTTCATTAACACTTACTCTGGTAGCTAAGGCATCATCATTATTAGATAAATTCCATAATTGCTCAGACAAGTTAAAATAATTTTCATCAATTCTACCTAATTGTTGCTGTAAGTTAGATAACTCTATGATTTGTTTACCATTTTCATTTACACAAACATAACAATGACTTAAATTCATGCAATGATTATCTGTTAACATTCCATTAACATTAATGAAAGATGTTGTGGAACCTATAATAAAAACAGTTGCTCCGTTTTCATCACCAGCGTTTCCGTATGAATTTATAATTAGATTGTGATCTGCTTTATGTTTAATATTAAAAGTATAACTACTATTAATACCATATTCTAATGTAACTCCATTAAAATAAGCACTACCGCAAGCAAATAAGGCTTTATATTCATCTTTAAGTTTGATAACATTGTTTTCCACAGGAGCGAAAGAAAGATTAGCTGAAGCATAATTATTATAAAGAACAACGTTATATTCACTACATAATGAAGCATCTGCCACATAACAATCAGGTGTGTTCCCATTATCACCGTAATAAGTGTTATATATGAGATTAATACCATTGATTTCTAATATATTTTGAATTAATCTGCTAAATGTATATATAGGTCTTCTTTTATTTGAACCATACTGTTTGGTGTCTAAAAAATCAGGTAAATTGTCTATATCGGAAACATCAAACATGATGTTTTTGAAATCATAAGTTGCTTCATTACCATATTCATCTTTCATATATGTAATAGTGCCCTTATAGTAATCGTCTAACTTATTTTCATCAGGCTCTATTTCATATTCCAATTCCCATTTTTCTAAATCGCAGCCAAAACGTGAAAAGTAGTTATCATTTTCATTAAGAGCAGCTGAAGCTTTAGCTTCTAAAGTATTATTACTTGAAGCTGTAACTATTATATCAAAAGGATGTTTGTCAGAAAGCGTTTGGATTTCTTCGTTACCTATCTTAGTAATATGATAAGTAGTTCTATAAGTTGTAAAATCAGTAATTCTGTACTTCATTCCAGGAATGAGAGAGTTAGAATTTATGAGTTCTTTTAATTCCGAATAGGTGAGATTAATCTGTTGATTATTGGTTAGTACACGCAGTTGGAATCCATCATAGATATATTGTTGCCCGTCGGCAGCACAAGTAAAGATTTTGTTAAGTATAGGCTTGAAAATATCATTGGTTTTAGTCATGTAATCCTTTACCAAACCTTCGTCGGTAGGAATAATATAATTACCATAATCATCTTTCTTGGCAAATAACGGATAAGTTGAGTTGGGGTTTTTAAAATATGCCTTATGTAGGAAATACATCGTGTTTTTTGCCATCTTAAATTCGTTGCTCGATGCTATATTGACGGAATAAGGTTCTTTAATTACATCGTAGAATGTAGGAATAATAGAGTTCCACGTAAGATTGCCATTGCCATCAACCATTAAATACTTATTTTGGTCGTCGGGATAATAGTCAGGTAATGCATCTTCATATGCTATCATTTTTTCACCGTTCCAGAAATATAGTTTATTGTTATAGATGAATATTTTATTGAGTATTGCTTGATATTCACCATCAACAATGTTGTTGTAATTGTCAAATGGTCGGGTTTGGTTTATATCTAACCAAGTCTCGTAATACTTCTTATTAATACAACAAACAAAAGATTTTGTCCCTTCGCAAAAAAAGATTTTATCGGTGTCTGAAAGTCTCGCACTTTTTTCACTTGTTTCAATATTAGTAAATATAAAGCCGTTAAATACAGGACATCTTTCTTTGATCTTTATTGTGTTTTCAATACTGTCTAATTCTATTGTAACTGTTTTTTGAGACATTACGGATTCTTCACTATTACCGCGCTCATGTACTATATCAATAGGTTTGCTATTGCCATTAGAACCCAATAAAACAACATCATAGCCGTCATATTGATATAAACGGTTATTCATTGTGTATAATTTGTCTCCACGAGGAAGCTCATCTTTCATATATAAATCTTTGCTATGCCAGTCAGTAAAAGCAAGGCTGCCTACGCAGAAACAAAATCTTTTTTTGTCCGTAAAATATATTATTTCGCCACGATCACCTATAGCTTTTTCATCCTTTAAATGATAACCATCCGATGTGTTATATTTGTGTGCGAATGGTAAGATATTAGCTGCTATTTCATTTATAATTTGTTCTAAATCATTAATATGATCATTAATACTCTCTAAATCAATGTTTAATCCATCACCCACAAAAAATCCGCTATATTCCCATTTCTCGTCTATTGCAACGTACAATTGAGCAGGAAGAGTATTGCCTACCAACGCCCACCAACCATTTTCTGGATTAGGATAAGATATCATAAGACTGTTAAGATCTTTAAATAGTCCCTTGTTCGGTCCTTTGATATTCCCTGCATCAATATATCCATCGACTCTAAGATTCTTTTTAATATGGGCGTTCCCTTGTGTTAAAAAGTTTCCTCCCATTGTAATATTGCGATTGACGGATACGTCACCCTTGAAGTTATCTACTTGTATTGCGGTTTGTTTTAAACTTGATTCTTCTGACATGGTGTATTATAATAATAAGTTGTTTGCTAATTCTGATAGTATGATACTCTTATCGTTTTCACCTACTGTTAGTAGTGTTAATGAAGCTGTTTTATATACAAAGGATTGGTAACATCGTTCGCATATTTCGATACCATTTTTTTTATTTTTTTTATCTATCTCTGGATACGGCAGATATACGCCGCGAATTACTGTTGCATTGTTATTTTTGCATGAGAAAAATTCTAACGCTCTGCCATCAGGTCTTATTGAAATTGCGCATTGGGGACGATGAGGAGATCCTTTGATACCTTTAAATCGTGAGAATTGTTTTCTGTATTCAGGTGTATCAGGTAAGATTGCTGAGTATAGAGGATAATCCCAATCACTCATCTGAAAGACTACAAGTCTCAAAAAGTCTTCAGGTAATAAAGTCCATCCGCTATTATCATTATTCCAATATATACTTTCTCCGAAATTATATCCGCCATCAAGCATATGCACAGGTGCATTGCAGTGAGTGAACATAGCTGCTGCAACAATCTTAGATTTTATAATTTCATTGAGAGAAAGGGTGTTCACGTCATTAATAAATGAAAGAGTATCATAATTGACATTCTCATCTATAACGACACGAACATCCTTTATAATATCATTAACATAAAATATCATGACAATCCTACAAATTCAATATTTTTGGATTCGGCGAATTCCAGGACACTTTTCTTAGAACGGAAATTGGATTTAGCCTCACCGAATGTTTCACTCAGATATTGTTTTGCCGATTCTAAGTCGGCAATATCAACTTTTGTCTTTCCGTCTGTTGCAGATTCGATTTCTGTTACCTGTACGATTCCCAAATCATCTTCGTTTCCTTTATTTTCTTCCGAAGTGTTTTGGTCGGCAGTCTCATCATCTTCGTTTCCTTTATTTTCTTCCGAAGTGTTTTGGTCGGCAGTCTCATCATCTTCGTTTCCTTTATTTTCTTCCGTTTTTTCAGTAGAGACAACCTTTGTTTTAGTTTTCAAAGGTTTTATCTCTGAATCTTTCTTCTCAGAAGTTGGATTGTTTCTTTCAATTTTTACTTCTTCGTTTAATTCTATTGAACGAACAATATAGATACGTCCGTTTTTAAAGTCATGACTTCTTTCGATGGCGTGTTGTACCATAAAATTATCTGTAGTAAATGTCGCAGGTGTTATCCCGGTAGCAGTAATTGAACCGTCAGAAAACAGGACATTCATTTTTGATGTGTTGCCTATTTTGATTACGATTTGGCATTCCATCATACCCGATATTCCGTAGGTGATTTTTCTTTTTTTCATATTGATATTGATTTGAAAAAAGGCGGATTATTTTACCAATCCGCCTTTATTTGTAAACATTTTTTAGGCAGCCATTACATCGCCTGAATATTCGCTCCAAGCATCGTTTTTAAATTGCCAAATTTGTCCTGCAAGGGCGTTTGCATTGATTCCAGGACAATCATTCAAGAGGTAATAGACACAACCGTCAGCAGGGGATTCTGGTGCAGCTTCACTATCCCATAAATGATAATGGACAGCACCAGTATGTTCTACAGTGCCTTCTCCGTTAATCCACACATGGCAAGAACCTTTAAGCGCTAATGCGTCCCATACGAGCATAGATTCTCGTGTTGCTTCTTCACCTTCCATTCTTTCACTTGAAGAATGCTCGGCAGAGTATTGATAGTGAACAAGTCTATCGTAAGCTACCATGAAAGCAGAATTGCTCCATTTCAGTCTGTCAAGTGTAGGATCGTGCTTTAGTTCAAAATCACCGAATACTGTGTGGAGATTTGTTACTTTCCATCCCACAGGGTTGATGGCAGTGGTGATTTGGATTTCTGGATGTTTTGAATAATCAATACATTGGATGTTTTCAAGGAAGTTTTTACCTGCAAGACAAGCTACGCTTTTTGGAACGTCTTCTCCAGTGAAAACCATCTTCGCCAATGCAATGATTTCTTCAATAGTCCATTTACCAGTGTGTTGAAGTTCTTTCTTAACTTGATAACGAACACCCTCTGAGAAATAAACCTTTTGTACACCTGCCTTTGGAGTTTGAACATTCATCTTGCCTTTACGACCTGCATACAACGTGCGGTTGCCACGGACTTTGAAGTTTGTAATAGCGGCTTCTGCGATGACGGCTTTCCCGAATGGAATACGTTTTCGCTGAGCTTCATAGTAATCTGAAACGATTTGATTCATACCTCGTTTTTGTAAATAAACTGTGGTTGGTTGTGGAACAATCAAATCAGGATCAACCTCTTTCTGTGTTTCATAAAGAGCGTTTGAGAGAATGATGAGTGTTGTTCCAGCAGGAATTGCCGGTGTTTTGCAATACTCGTCAGAAGTGTTTGCTTTTGGACCGTTAACAGCACGGACAATAGGATTTCCAGTTGCAGCTTCGTGTCCTACAACAAAAAGCATCAAATCTTTTCCAGGTGTTTTTGTTACGCCGTCTTCTGCATATCCATCAACACCTCTGACCAACAATGTGCCATAAGGACGAGGTATGTTTGCATCGTTGGATTGTAGAGGTAATACAAACTGTTGATTCGCACTTTCTGTTACAGCGTTTGTGGTTGTTACGCTTGAACGAGGTTCGTCAATCATATAATGATCTACCTCAGGTGAGTTGACTTTGACCTTTTTGGCTCTTAACATCAGTTGCATAAGTGGAGTGTCATCTGATTTGAACTGAAACAAGTCTTTGTCAATGTCACGCTCAACGAAATTACCTGCACCAATATCTCCAGTTGCTCCAGCAACTGCACTTACTGTAGTTGGTGCGCCTGGTACCTGGGTTTGAACACCTGCACTTCCAGGTGTTGGGGCGGCATTGGCTCCGCCTACATTTACTACTGTTTCTTCCATAATAGTTGTTTTTAAATTTTATCTTGTATCTGCTTCTAAAAGATTACCTGCATTTATTCCACCCGTTGCATTAGCGACATTGCTAACGGTAACTATACCTCCAGGAACATGACAACTTAGTCCTGCACTTCCATGTATAGCTTCCTGTTTTGTTCGGGAGGATACGACTTTTACGACAACGCCTTTCATGACTACATCGCTTCGTTTGCCAAATCAAACATTGTTTTAGGTTTTTGGCGTATGTTCACACCTCCATTCTGTCCGTTTAGCTGATGTGTCCCGTCGTTTTGCCTGCTCTTTCTGAGATTTTCCTTTATTTTTGAATTTCTGCCTCTGACTTCTCCCTCATGATCAGCTATCTCGACATCAACATCATGGTTGATAGCTTTACGAGCCATCAATATGCTTTCTTTTGAAAACTTGCCCAAGATGGCATCTTTCATTATACCTATAAGGAATGCCATTATGTCGTCAATTTCACTGTCATCAATGCTTTCTTCTTTTTGGAGATTTTCTATTGTTACAAGAGTTTCAGTGATGTTTTTCTGATATTGTTCCTCAAAATCTTTTTCTTGAGCGACGCGTTCTGCATATTCCTTGCTTGCAGCTGCAAACGCCTCTTGTTTTTTAGGATCGTCAAGAACGGCTTTGAAATCGTCGCCGAATTTTCTTATCATTCCTATGATAGGATCTTCACCGTTGCGCCAGTCCATCAGGAATGCTGCGCTTCGAGGATTGCTTGAAAACAGATCTGAAAGTGATTTCTCCCTTTCTTGGTAATTTGATAACTCTTGGTCGTAATTGTCGTAATCGTCGTTAATTTGACCGAATAATGCTTCATCATCGACAAACTCCCTGTCTGGATATTTTGCCTTCAGTCTTTCGTTGTATCGCTCACGATTGCTTTTAACTTGTTTATTTTCAGACATGACCGTTGTAAATTAATTTGTATTCTTTTATCACAAGCAAAATTAGATACGGAAAGACGAATTGTAGGTTTATCTTTTACCACATAAAACCTTTATTTTTGAAAAAAACTGGTTAGTATGAAACCGATAGGAACTAAAGTAGAGTATTCGGAAGAGCGTGTCAGGGATTTGATGAGAGTATATGATATGTACATCGCATCATGTAAATACATAAATATGGCAGAGCTTTATAAAACAATAGTAAATCAGCCTTCAAAAAGGTTTTGGGTAAGCGAATCACGGTGTGCATTAGTTATCTCAGCAATAATGCGAGGTGAAGATGTATTGAATACAATGTGGCCTACCAAGAAAGAGATGTTTTTGGAATTATATCGTCGAGTCTCGGCTTTACAGATAGAATACCCAAATAAAACAATGATAGAATTGTGTACGATGGCAATATATCAGAAAGCCCCGAAATTCTATATATCACCAGGAACAGCAAAGGTGATGATAGTTAAATACAGAAGGAAATGGAGAGTTGAGAAAATGAGAAGATTGCGAATTTTATAATATTTTATAATAATGGAGGCTTTAAAAATTATAGACTCAGTTAATGATATATTGGAAGAAAATGAAAGACGTCTTTCCTTAATCAATGCGCCTTTTTGTCCTATCACTGGACGTAATTCTATTGGGAAAAGAGTGCTGGTCGTTATTGAAGATTTTCCGATACGCAAGCAATATCTTCCTGTTGAGATGTTAAAGATTCCGCTTGTAAAGAATCTTATTAAGTATGGCTCTATAAAAGGACTACTTGGTGAGTTGGGATATAAAAAGCAATCTGTTGACGATCGAGAGAAAGTTATAAAACAATTCGTTAAATTGCGTTGTAGGTATGATTTTGCTTTTTGGGCAGCATTGTATGTATTTATTAAAAACAAAGGAGGTGGAGAAGATGTCCGTTTTAGACTTACTCGTCCTCAAAGAAGATTCGTTAGTCGTCTTGAAGCATTACGCAAGGCAAATAAGCCTATAAGACTCATATTACTCAAGGCACGCCAATGGGGTGGATCTACAACTTCGCAGTTATACATGGCTTGGTTGCAGCTTATGCACAGAAAGGGTCTCAATAGTCTTATTATTGCCCATCAGGGAACAGGTTCTGATGAGATTAAGGATATGTTTGACCGAATGATTAAGGCATATCCTGTTGACATGTTATATAAAATTAACGAGATTTATAGTGATAACGAGCCTAAACTTGTGTCTGTAGGTAAATCGGGTAATATTCATAAAGTCCCTCAACGTAATTGTAAGATTAAGATTGGTACAGCTGAACGTCCTGACTCGTGCCGTGGCGGTGACTACAATCTTGTACATCTGTCAGAGGTAGGGGTATGGAAAGTGACAGAGGGGAAAAAACCTGAAGATATAGTTCGTTCTGCGACATCTGGAATATTATATATACCATATACAATGATTGTGTATGAAAGTACCGCTAACGGAGCTGGAAACTTCTTCCATATAGAGTATGACGATGCCAAGAAAGGCAAATCTCAGTTCGAAGCGTTGTTTATCAGCTGGTTTGACATCGATATATATTCGTTGCCTTTTGAAACGGAAAAAGAAAAACTGGCGTTCGCCAAGATGTTATATGATAACAGAAATAATGCCAATGAACCTTCTTCAAGAGAAGTGTCTGGTAAATATCTTTGGTGGTTGTGGAATAAGGGCGCAACACTTGAGGCAATCAATTGGTATATCCATGAACGCAGAAAATACACGGATCACGGTCTTATGGTATCAGAATATCCTTCTGATGATGTAGAGGCGTTTGTGCATTCAGGAAAACGTGTTTTCGATAAATATAAAGTTGAGGAATTTAAACCATCGTGCAAGAGCCCTAAATATATAGGAGAGGTGTATGCTGACGGTGATGAGGGAAAGAAAGCATTTCAAAACCTCCGTTTTAAGGATGATAGTCAAGGCTTGTTGTATATATGGTCAGAACCAGAGATTTATGACGATGAGATATGCAAGAATCGTTATCTTACCGTTGTTGATGTTGGCGGTCGTTCTGATAAGTCCGACTACTCTGCAATAGTCGTATTTGACAGATTGTTTATGATAGATGGGGATAAACCAGTCGTTGTGGCGCAATGGTACGGACATACAGACATTGATTTGCTTGCTTGGAAAGCTGCGCAGATTGCCGCATATTATGATAATTCTTTATTGGTAATAGAGTCTAACACTCTTGAAACCCATGATAAGGAAAGGGATGTTGATGGAGATTTGTCACATTACATACTGAATCTTATTGCCGATGTATATCCAGGAGAACTGTATGCAAGAAAGCAATCTGAAGAAGATATTCGTGAAAAAGTTCCTGTAAAATACGGTTTCCATACAAACACAGCCACAAAACCGATGATAATACATAATCTTGTTAAGGTTATAAGAGATAACATGTATGTAGAAAGAGATGAAAGATGTCTATTTGAATATTTGTGTTATGAAAAAAAACAGAATGGTTCTTATGGTGCGATAACAGGCAAGCATGACGACTTACTGATGACACGCGCTATTGGATTGCATATATGTTTCAATGAAATGGAATTACCTAAATTTGTAAAGAAGTATCAGTATGGAAATATCAGAAGACAAAAGAATATCACAGAGGCGACTATATAAAAAAAAGTGTCGGATTTTTCGACACCTTTTGTTGTTCATGCAGATTTCATTGCTCCATATAATCTGTTTACTGCATCCATATTAACACCCTGCTGAGCCTGTTGCATTATTTGTGGTGATATGCCATCAGGTGTCTGTCCTTGCGCTAACTGTTCTTTCTGCGACTTAATATTTTGTAATAAGTCTTTTGCAAATGGGAATGATCCGAATTCCAATAATTGTTCGACGCTGATAGCCTGTGTTTGGTATAGTTGCATTAGGAAGTCATTTGCAAACATTCTGTATGCTGGCGTTGCTGTACTTTCTGTAATACTAAAATCAAATTCGACATCACGAATTTTTTTAGGGTCATATACAATGTTGGCTCCGCTTTTGCCTGCAATATTTATAATTCGTTTGCTGTTATAGAACTGTTGAATATTTTTAACGTCTTTATGTGCTCCATCAATGACAAAGCTACTGAATGTTTCAAGGATATCCAACAGAGACATTGTAGCATTTTGTGTTTGTTGGTTAAAATGTGCTGCGCTCTCTCCCGAGAACCCAGGCTTGCCTTGTAGCGCACCGTTGACTCCAGAAATATCCTCGAAGAATTTTAACTGCAGGTTAAGCAATTCACTGATACCTATATTAGTTGAGTTTGCTGACACTTGTTCAGGAACTTTACCATGTTTACCTGGTTTATATAGTATAATACCATCGAAACGAGCCCATTCGTCTGCGATTTGCTCCATAGACATAGAGTCTGGCAGCGAATCTTCAGGTATCATAAGTACGCCTTTTGCAGCTGCTCTCATTATCCAATCATATAGCGCTATCAGTCTATTGGTGTAGCGCTGTTGGTCGATTACATCTGCGACAAAAGAATGTATTTCACAGTCAATGAAAGGGTATGCTTTGAAGACATATGGGTGTGAACCATGTTCGTATGGCGTTTCTCCTTCCGCTAAAATGTCGCCGAAAGGAGAGAGATAATAGAAATACCAATAATCATCGATGAACCACGTTGCTTCAATTAGAGGAACGTCATTTTCTGGTATTCCCATTTCCAAAGCAATTTTTAATCGTTCTGAATTGATGTCAAGTACCTCTTTTTGATAATCTTCAATATCTATTTTAAAAACGTCTCCATTTTGATAGTCGTGACATCTGTATCTTGGTTTTTGTTCTTTTCTCCATACCTCTATGACACGACATTGTCCTGGATTATTGGTGAGAAAAAAATCGTAATTGTCATTTTTATAACCGAATTGTTCTGCATATGAAACGAAGTAATTTCTATCGTTAGCATATTCATATATATTTTTGAGTCGGTTATAATCGTCAGGGGATTTGGCGAATTGCTGTACAAGTTGACCAAACGTAATGTCGTGTATTTCACCGACGAAACTAACATCCCAACCTCTGAAGTCTCTCATTTTATTATCAATAATGAAATTGTTAGGTTGAACATAGTCCGTCCAGCAATCAACCTTCCCGTTACGCCAACCGAAAGATTTGCGATTAATCACAAATCCACTGATAAGAAATTCTTCCAGATTGCGTGCATCCAACTCATTTATTCTATTGAGTTGTCTGTTACATTGCAAAACTATAGACATGGTTTCGCCTAATTTCTGTTCTTCACCGTCGCGAGCTGTGCATGTCGGTTCTTTGGATTGGGAACGATAAACTCCCAAAACGCTCCTAACAAGTCTTCTGATAAGGTTGTTTTTTAATGGTACGTTACCTTGAGTTTTTATATACTCTTCTTCACTCATAGTTATGCCATCAACGCAAATGGTATCATCCCATTGCTTTCCATATGTGTAGCGCTTGTTACGTTGTCGATCCTTGCGAAAATCGCTCATCGTCATCCAGTAATGTTGTGCTTCCGTAAGAATATGAAACGCTCTATTTTTATTATAATGTTGCTCATATTTTACACTGTCCATTTCTGTGTCATCGTCTTGTTTTGGTTTGACTCTACTTAGGGACAGTAACTTTTTATTTGAGGTTGACATGTTTGTAAACTTTATAGTGATTGCTCAGGGTGCAAAGATAACACCCCGAACAATCATGTTATGTTTAACTCTTTACGCACGTTTGCGTTTTCGGGTTTTGTTCATCTCTTCAATCATCTCTTTTTTTAGTTCGTTGAGATACGATTCAAGTTCTTTGCGCTCGTCATTATCGTAGGTATTCTTCAACATTTCATTCAAAAATTCGATGTCTTTTCTATACAGTTCAAAGATTTCGTATCTCTTGTATTCAGGAGAGTTGTATAGGAAGTCTATCTTCTCAGCATAGTCAAAGATTCCGTTGTAGGTGTCCTTTTCGTACGCCTTGATACGAGTGTGAAGCTGGTCGTGTTCCTTTTTAAGACGGAAGTACTCGTTGTTGACATATCTGTATGCCGTACGTTCGTCAGGAGTTGTTACGAATCGTTCTGCGACAGGTATGTAGTTCCATCTGAAATCACGTTTGCCTAATGCCCATTCTCCTGTCTTTATCAGTTGGTCAACAAGAGTCCAGATTCCGCCAAGGTTGGCTTGCAGCCAATATTCCGCTTTGGCTGGATTCATGTCAATTATACCTTTGGTATGTGCATCTCCGCCTGTCTTTTCGTTAAGGTTCTTTGTGATATTAACGATATGTTTATTGGCGTTGCTGTATGCTTTGGTATAGTCCGGCTTGTCTTGATTAAATGGTGTATCTTTATAGATAGGGATTCCGCTCCATGACCTGTTGTTCTTCAGCTCAAAGTGTGTCTTTATACTGCTCGGTACAAAAGCCTGTATCAAGTTAAAGTCGCCTTCTACCTGTCCTGCCATGAAGTCAACAGGCAAGAGCTGGCTTGTCAATGACAAGACTTTGTGTACGGTCAGCTCTTCACCGTTGAATATCGTTGAACCGCAGAGTTCACCCAAACCATAGATAGCTCTGTATTCGATAGGCAACGGCACTTTAAGGAAGTGCTTGCCCGATTTTATCTTTATCATGACGTTGCTTCTGCGTGTGTGCTCTGAATTGTTGAAGTAGTTAGCGCTTTCGTCATCATCGTCGTCATCGCCGGCTGCCAATGCTGTCACGAGAAGTCCTAATGTAAACCATATGCTTGAAACAGTTAATGCCTTATATGGATGTCTTGCGGCATGTTTGAAGAAGTTACCGAATGTTCCCTGTAATGCAGCATTCCAGAAGTAAAAGAACGTTCTTCCGATAAATGAAGTCGTAGCGGATATGTTTCCAAGTGTTGTCTGTCCTGTCTCGCCGATGTAGGTGTCACCGGAACCTTTTTTGTTGAAGTTCACGCTTATGTCTTTGGCGTCATATATGGAGCGTCCCATGTCTCTTCCCATTTCTCTTGAAGTGACGAATGCAGCGAAACGTGCATGGTTCTCTATGCCTCGTCCGACTTCGCCGAACCATTCCGCAAGGTCTCTGCCTTTGCCGTTTAAAGCGCCTAAATCATTGGCCGCCTTGATGAACTGTTCTGTCTTTTCTCTCAATACGCCTATGTCGTTCATCTGTCTGTATCCAGTCTCTCCTCCGTTTCTCATGAAGTCATGGAAATGCTTATGGGTAGGATTGCTCATGTCGAGTGTGCCTTTGTTGTACTTTCTGAGCAGTCTTTTCATTCTTCCGAACAGTTTGAGATAATTGTAATTGTACTTGAGAGCATAGTATTTGTTCTTGCCTTTCAAGTCTTCCTTTACCCATACCATTGAGTTGGAATATATGCAGTCTCTCATAAAGTTGCCTGCCATAAATCCTACAGACCATGTGGTGTACAATGCTGATTTGAATCTGTTGACACTGCCTACCATTTCCAATGCGTAATGCAGAGTTCCCTTGACGTTATTATCAGGATTGCTTAATCCGTTTATTGCGTGCGCAAGACGTGGATTGCCGTTTACAGTAAGTATTACATCCCTTCCGTTACGTTTTACAACAATCTGATGTTCGTGTAAATCTTTGCTTGTTACCACTCTGTAAGGAATATCCTTCGCGTCTGAACTCTTCTTGTATTTGTCAGGGTGTTGCTTTGCGAGAGACTCCATCTTCTCTTCAAAATCCTTCATCTTCTGTTCGACGACATCACCGCTATCATCCTTGTTTATCATGATGTTCATGTCTTCAGGCATTACCTGCTTCCATTGGTCTGTAGCTGCATCGTATTGCAACCAGAGTTCGCTGACGGAAACAAGGTCGCTTGGATGGTTAAGCACAAAGTTCAGGAAACGCTGTTTTACCAATCTGTTTCTGTTGCCTTGCATGATAGTGCTTTCTGCCATGGATTGAAGGTACACAAGCGGATTGTCAGCCTTGGAAGTACGTCCGCAAGCCTGCTTGATAGGAGCGTTGAATGCGCTTTCCTTGTGTGTAAGATAAGCGTATGCTTCAGCGCTTGTCTTTTCATCGAATCCTCTCAACGGAATATAGAACTTATACATGGAAGATATTCTGTCGAAAGTCTCTTTGTTCATAAGTCCGCTATCGTATGACTTCTGCAATATAGCCTTGCTTACGGCGTTGACCTTATCCCATAATTCGGCGGTGTCGTGATTCTGTTCGTATTCGTCAACCATTCTTTGTGCTTCAGCTTCGGCATCCGCTACGTTTTTTTTGCCAGTAAGAGCAGTGAGACCTGCGAAGTCACGGTTAGCGTCCTCGCCGTTTTGCATAGCCTGCTGTCTCATATACTCATTACGTTCAAGACCATGTTTAGCCATCATATAGTTGATAAGCTCTATATATTCCTGCATGTTTTTGGCGAGTTTGGCAGCGACTTTCAACATCGGTCTGATGAATTTTTTTTCAAAGACCGTTATCTCATCAGAATTGACGCTTGACAGTCTGTTCTCTCCGAGATATGCGTTTTCATGGTCGGCAATGTCTTCAACATGTTTGTTCTTGCCGTCAATCATAAGCATTGCTTCTTCCAATGACTTCATACTATCCAGCATTGCCTCTTTGCTTTGGTACAATCCGTTATTCATACGGTCTTCGTATATCTTGCGGACAGTAGCTTTGTCCTGATATGTATTGTCTCCGTCTCTGAACAAAACATCGTCTTCGCTTTCTGAAGACTTGGCATAGTCACCTACGCCAAGTTCATATTGCTTTGCGATGTCTGCGGCTTCTCCGAAGATGCCGTTGTGCTTGTTGGATGAAAGGTTTTCGTAACTTCTCCACAATATGTAGCGTAGTTCGTTATCTGTCAGAGTAACTCCTCTGAAATCATTAAATCCTAACTTGCTGAGCATATCAGCGAAGAAGTCCTTAATCTTCTGCCACCAGTTTGACTGCTGTACATTTTCAAAGTTAGTTCTTTCAGCGAGACTTGCGAGATACTCTTCCGTTGCTGTACGGAAGTCCCAATTCTTTTTGGAAGCCAATTCAACAATCTTACGACGTATGCTTTCGTCCACGTTATTGAACACGTTATCAAGGAATGTATCGAAGTGTTTGCCGAAGAGTTTGCGCAATCCATAGTGTGCGACAGCTTCGTGAAGCAATGTTTTTTCAATATCAGCAATGCTTGTGTGGTTAGGTACGACGATGGTAATCTTTCCAGACTTCTTTGAGAAGAATCCTTTTGCGCCTTTTTTCTTTCCTTCCAAACCGCTTACGCTGTTCACTATTTCGATATTGTCAAGATGCAGTCTCTTTGCGAGGTCTTCCACATGCTCAATCATCTGTCTGCGTTGGACACGGGTAGGAGAGGAGGAAGATTCGTTATTGTTATTGCGTAAATTTTCGCTTTCAAGTGTTGATGATTCAAACATTTGTGGTATATTTGCACTTGAAAGGGTTGCCCCATCCGTTTTGGACGTTGTGTGTAGGGACTTGCTTAAAGTCATTGCACGTTGGGAAACGCCCTCTTTTGTTTTATAGAACGTCTTCGCTGTCAGATTACCCTTTTTGTCAGCATA
Source organism: Lentimicrobiaceae bacterium (assembly GCA_015061295.1). GTDB lineage: Bacteria > Bacteroidota > Bacteroidia > Bacteroidales > F082 > Limimorpha. The sequence continues at coordinate 790 of SUWU01000032.1, read as the reverse complement.
TATTTCCAACAAGTTGTAAGTTCCGTTTTCTGCTTCTTTTAAGAAAAAGAACATCTTCCTTCTTTCTCCTGATACTTCTTTTGTATATATGATTTTATCAGGAAAAGAAATCACATCAACTATACTTCTTATATCTTCAATGTCAAGAGGAATGCTTCTTTCGTCAGTTTCATTGTTGCCGAAATGTCCTTTGTAGATATGTATCAAGTCAGACGGATTAAGAACGAAATCAACATTCTCTTTAAATGAAATCCCTGAAATCTGTTCAAGATATACCTTGCCGTTATTTGTAAGTCTTCCGATAGGAATTGGTTTGCCCTTTAAATTACCAGATATGGATTGATAGAACAATTCCTCGATTTTATCTTTGGTGTCTTCATATCTATACAAGACCTCGTCATCTTCTTCTGTATTGGCGACATCGGTTGCGCTTTCAACGCTGGCGTCCATTTCTGCATACTTGGCTTCTTTTTCAGCCATTTCCTTTTTCATAAGTTCGGAGTATTCGATAAATTGCTTCTTGGCTTGCTCCAGTTCCTTTTCATATTCAAAAGGTTTGCCTTCCCGTGACATCAGCTGTTCTAATTCGCTTTCGTTATGGTCCTTGCTTCTTTCCGCTGATTCAAGTCGCTCTGCAAAGTCTTTGCCGGTAATTACGTTGCCGACTATATCTTCAACGCCATTGCGTAACAGCGCTTGTCTGACAGGCGCATCTTCAATTCCAAGTTGAGGACATGAATATGTCATCTTGCGATGTACTTCTGCAAATAAATTCATGCCTTTGCCGCTA
>SUWU01000031.1 GCA_015061295.1 Lentimicrobiaceae bacterium | reverse complement strand
GATTATTTCAAGTCATTCTCATTAGATCATTTCTCCATCGACTGGAACAACGAGATTGGATTCGCTCCAAGATATTTGTATGAAAGAAGTATATTGATTGGACATTCCACCAATTATGCATTATGAACTATGAATTAAAAAGACGTGTCAATTACATTCTTGTTTAATTTTTAAGATGTAATCGACGCGTCTCCACAAAATATCAACTGTTAACTGTCAATTGTTAATTGTTAACTGTCAATTGTCAATTGTTAACCGTCACTTTTCCATTAAGAATGACTTTCTCAACCTTATTCGCTCCATAATAGTATGGCATAAATTCGAGACCGTTCATCGGCTTAGTGATTATCACATTAGCTAATTTTCCTTTGGTGATGGAGCCGAGTTCGTGACTCACGTCCATGGCGTAGGCTGTGTTTAATGTCGTAGCGTTGAATGCTTCTTCCGGTGTCATCTTATATCTGATGCAAGCAGCCGACATGATAAACTGCATATTACCCGAAGGCGAAGTTCCCGGGTTGAAGTCAGATGCCATGGCGACAGGAAGTCCGGCGTTAATCATATCTCTTACTGGCGAAAGCGGTAGATTCAAGAAGAAGGCGCAGCCTGGCAGAACCGTAGGCATAGTCTCCGAGCCTTTCAAAGCTTCTATCTCTTCCATTCCCATCTGCTCAAGATGGTCAACAGAGATAGCTCCGTATTTCACGCCGACTTGTACTCCGCCAGAGACAGCCATCTCGTTGGCGTGAATCTTAGGACGCATACCGTATTTGATGCCAGCCATCAAGATGCGTTCTGTATCTTCAACGGTGAAGAATCCTTTGTCACAGAACACATCGACGAAGTCAGCGAGGTTTTCAGTAGCAACTAATGGCATCATCTCGTTGATAACTAAATCGACATATTCTTCCTGACGGCCTCTGTATTCCATCGGTATTCCGTGAGCACCGAGGAAATTAGCTTTGATTGTCAAAGGTGAATTTTCTTTGAGGCGTTTTATGACGCGTAACATCTTAAGTTCGCTCTCTGTGGAGAGACCGTAGCCGCTCTTAATCTCGACAGCTCCTGTTCCCATACGCATAATCTCGTTGAGACGTAGCATCGCTGATTCGTAGAGTTCATCTTCGGTGGCAGCGGCTGTAGCCTTAGCGGAATTGAGTATGCCTCCTCCCCTCTTGGCAATCTCTTCGTAGCTCAAACCTTTAATCTTATCTACAAACTCCATCTCACGCGAATTAGCATATACTATATGAGTGTGCGAGTCGCAGAACGTTGGCATCACGATACCTCCTTTAGCGTCGATGACTCTTCTTTCTTTCTGAAGATATTGCTGACATTCTGGAGAATCCATAGTGCCGTAATCGGCAATCTTACTACCTTTTATATATAAGAACGCATTAGGAATGCGATTCACTTCCGACATAGCAGCACCGGCTTTCATCAGACTACCGTCTTCAAGCACGCCGACTAATTCTTTGATATTTGTTATTAACATAGCGAGGATTTTTATTTTTTACAAAGATAAGAAAAGACGAAAGACGAAAGACGAAAGACGAAAGATTTTTTAAGCACAGATTACGCATATTTTTTCAAGTTTACAATTTATTAATCTCTACGTTTCAAAAATGCGTTAGGGATTGTAGCGGCATCCTTTGCGAGCGGGAACGGGAACAAGGTTCGGGGACGGGATTTGATGCCATTCCCAATTCCCGGTCCCAGATTCCGGTCCCAGTTTAGCGAGCAAAGATATAGCGGAAAGCCCGACGGCGCAGCCGGAACGCCCAATCAATTAGGAATTACTTAGTTAGTTTTCAAATAAAAAAAGGAACTGTCATTTTATCATAGCAGTTCCTCCATTAGACTTTATGCTTTCGTCATTAGACGCCAAGTCTTATTTCTGATATATCTTTTGCCAATTTTTATATTCTCTTTCTTGCCATGGTCCGTTGTGATAGACGTACGATGCAATCAAAGGAATTACTGTTGTACCTTCAGCATAAACCATTTGTTGGAGTTGGTGGCTTACCTTGCCCCATGAGCCAGCTTCCAACAATGTTGATGATGAGCAAGCGCCGTCGCGAACGTCAGCCACTGTGATTTGGATAGCGTATTTGTGCATTGGTGTTTCATAGCCGAGTATTTCAGCACAAACGACTGTATCTTGAGCGAAGTTTTTAGGAGCGCCGCCACCCACCATGAACAAACCTGTTTCTGGAGCTTGCATCTTTATTTGTGTCAATTCAATGAAGTCTTTAACAGAGTCGATAGAGAGATATTTCTCGCCTTTCTGCATTCTTTCCCACTGATGTTTACCGATACCGAAACCAGCTGATGAGTCGCTGAATGCTGGAACGAAGATTGGCACGCCACACTCGTAACATGTCTGAATCAAACTGTCTTTCTTAACAGCGTTACCTTCGTGTAACCATTTTCCAATCTCATAGATAAATTCGCGTGATGAATAAGGACGAGCTTCTAGCATATTAGCGATTTCAAAAGTAGTGTGGTCGCAAGCTTGAAGTTCTTCTTCATCGATATATGTATCATAAATACGGTCTATGTAAAGATCACGTAATGTTGTATCTGGAATGACATTTTCTTTTTCACCGATATAATGTTTAAAACCGAGAGCTTCAAACAAATCCATGTCGATGATAGAAGCGCCTGTTGCAACAACAACGTCAATCATCTTATTACGTACCATGTCAACATAAACTTGCATACAACCTGCTGCTGATGTTGAACCGGCCAATGTCAAGATGTTAGTACATTCTTTTTCTTTACACATCATCATCAAAATGTCGGCTGCGCGTGCAGTGTCGCGTGATGTGAATGACATATTACGCATTGCATCAACTAATTCTGTTGAATTGTAACTTTTTATGTCGATGTGTTTAATAACATCTTTCAATAAATCTTTTTTCTCCATTGTTATTAAATTTTAATTGAAACTCATTTTGTGGTGCAAAGATACATTATATTATTTACATTCACAAGCAAAACAAAATCATATTTTTCAACTTCTCTAACAAAAAAAATAGTAATTTTACAGACTAAAAATTTCACCTCATGAAAAAGATAATCACTATACTAGTCATTGCGATATTATTGACAGCTTGTGGCAATTCCAAAGATGATAAAAAGAAAGCCAACAACGAAGAAGCGACAGCAGTTGAAGTAGAAGACAATAGTCTTGTAAAGTCACTGAATTATAAGAGATTTGTAAAAGACATCTGGGATATTGAAAAGTATCCTGACTCGTTTGCGTATCAAGGCAAATTGCCATGTATCATAGATTTCTATGCTGACTGGTGCGGACCTTGCAAGAAGATAGCTCCTATCATGGAGGAACTCGCCAAAGAATATGAAGACAGATTGATAATATACAAAGTCAACACCGACGACGAAGCTAAATTATCGACAATCTTCGAGGTAAAGAACATACCTACCATCTATTTCATGCCTGTCGAAGGACAGCCTTTGAAGCAAGTAGGAGCCCGCAGCAAGGAGGAATACATAAGCATCATCAATAAACACCTTATAAAATAATGTCAAATATCTTCCCCACCGCATATCTTCCATCGATACATTATATCTCTTTATTTCTGAAAACAGAACAACCCAAGATAGAGTTGTTTGAAACATATCAGAAGCAATCGTGCAGAACAAGATGTAAGGTAATGACAGCTAACGGCGTCCAAACTCTGACCGTTCCTGTTGTTAAAGTCAATGGCAATCATACCTTAACAAAAGACATCGAGATAGACTACAAGGAATCATGGCAGCAGATACATCTACGTTGTTTAGAATCGGCATATAGAAAATCGGCATATTTCGATTATTACTTCCCTTATTTTGAGAAGATTTACAGAGAGAGATTTAGGACTTTAGTCGAGATGAACGACTATTGTCTAAAGGTGATTTTAAAATTATTAAAGGTAAAGAAAGAATACCTTTACACTGAAGACTTTGAAAAGATAACTGACGATAACGATTATAGAGTTTCATTATCCAAAGAAAAGGACATAGAGATAAAGCCTTATTATCAAGTCTTTGCCGACAGACACGGTTTCATCTCTAATTTATCAGTCATCGATTTACTCTTCAACGAAGGAAACAATTCAGTTAACAATTTACAATGAACAATGAACAATGAACAATGAACAATTATGGTATCCACCAACTGTTAATTGTTAATTGTCAATTGTCAATTGTCAACTGTTTACACCGGGTAAGCTATTCTCACGTGGTATATATTCATTAGTTTTTTCTTAAAGACTTTTTTAATCGTCTTGATGTCGCGGAATGTAAGGTCGGTATTAATAAATTGATCATCGCGGGTCTGTGTATCAATGATACCATCGACGAGTCTGCTTATCGACTCTTCTGTTTTATCTTTAAGGCTTCGTGAAGCAGCCTCTACCGAGTCTGCCATCATAAGAACGGCTGTCTCTTTTGAGAACGGTATTGGGCCGTGATAACGAAAATCGTTCTCATTGATTTCCTCATCAGGATTTTCTTTTAGTTCCATTTGATAGAAATATTCAGTCCTTCTTGTTCCATGATGTGTCCTAACAAAATCTATTATAAGTTCTGGCACATGATATTTTCTGCATATCTCTACACCATCTATCACATGATCTATTATCACCTGAGAGCTCTCATAATAAGACATCTCATCATGAGGATTATATTTCCCTGTCTGATTCTCTGTGAAATACAAAGGATTTTTTATCTTACCCACATCATGATACATAGCGCCTGTACGAGCCAATAACATATTACCGCCTATTGCAAAGAGTGCTTCTTCACATAAGTCAGCGACCTGCATCACATGCTGGAAGGTTCCAGGAGCTTCCGACGCCAACTTTCTAAGCAACGGAGTATTGGTATTACTCAACTCCAAGAGTGTCATATCAGTAACAAAACCGAATATTCTCTCGAGAAGGAACGACAGAGGCAACGTCAACATCAGGAACAAAGTATTCATCGCTATTATACCTACATCATTCCATTTAAGACTTTCCAAGCTACCATCAAATATCAAAGATACAGCTATCTTCATCACGAGATAAGTCGCAAATACAGCAGCATAGGTAAGGAAATATCTCGATCGAGAAGTGTTTTTTAATAGCACAAATATCGACACCAATGAAACAAAAAACTGTACAACAAAGAATTGGAATGAATTTGGCACTGCAAGACTTATCACTATCAATGTCAACGTCTGAACAAATATAGCGACACGAGCATCAAAGAAAGTAACAAGAAGCATCGCCAATATAGTTACAGGCATTATATAAATCATATTGGGATAATATTTAACTATCATAAACGATGGTATTATCACCAACAGCATCATCACCAATATCATACATATAGTACGTGTCTCACTAAATATCTCCGATTTCAAAAGATTAAGAGCCAAAAACAAGAACAACAACACCAACATCACTATAACAACCTGACCATATAAGCTAAAGTTCTTCATGAAGAAATTCGATGTATCCTGCATATCGTATTCCTTTCGTAACGAATTGAGAATATTATACTTCTCATCGTTGATAAGCTCACCTTCCGATATTATCAGTTCGTCTTTTTGCACCATTCCAAATGTCAATGGTATCGTTGACAATACCTGTTCTCTCGTTTGATTTGTCAGATCCTCAGAATATATCAGGTTTTGATGAAGATGATTGAGAAGCAATTTATTTAAGAGGATTTTATCCACGTCATCATCGACATTTGAAAGTAAAGCAGACACCATTTCTATAGCAGTATTCATAGTATAAAAATCACGCAAAGGTCTGGATCTTATAACTTTATCATGTACCACGTCTATCAGCGACTCAGGTTTAAGACCATTTAGCATAGAGGTGTGCGACAATATACCTTTGTTTTCGATAGTATCATATATCATTTCTAACATCTGGCGGCTCAACATCTTATCTTTCACATCGCCAGACCATTGCATATCAAAATCTTTAAGCATCAACTTTTTATTCTCCGAAGTCGCCTTGTTATCAAAGATAAAAATAGGATAGACATCTTTCAAAAAAGTCTCTTGTTCATTCTTTAGCTGCTCCGTCGTCTTGTATATAGGAAAGTTAAAAGGAGCATACAAAGACTCATGCTGCCACGGTCTCATCTTTTGATAATCATATTTAAACTTTGCATTACGAGGCATTAGCCAAATAATGAGACACAAAGCCGCAAGAAACAACATTATCTTAACTATCAACTGATACGAATGTCCAACTTTACTTATAAAAGAATAAACCCTACTCATTATCAATATTTTATTTAGTTCTTAAAAAAAATTATATGCTCAATAAAAGATTTGCTAATATACGATTATTTTTTATAATTTAGCGAACATAATCGGCAAATATATGAAATACGGAATAAGCGCACTATCTGTCATTCCCATGAGACACAGACCTTCTCATGAAAGCGAATTAGTTTCTGAGTTATTATATAACGACATTTACGAAATCATCGATGAAAACGAAGAATGGTTTAAGATACGATGCTGCTACGATCATTATGAAGGATGGATCAGGAAGCTACAACATCAAAGTATCGACAATGAAAAGTTAAGTCATTTCATGTCGAATAACAAATATATTATTAATCAACCATATAGCATATACGATGGCAAGATAATAAGTTTTGGAAGCAAAATCTTTGAGAAAACCGACGACAGCATTTTATTGAGAGACACATTTGACAGAGCATTATTTATAGAATCTGCTTTGAAGCTAAACGACGTACCTTATCGCTGGGGAGGCAAGAGCATCATGGGCATCGACTGTTCAGCATTTGTTCAGTTATGTGCAAAAGTAGCAGGTTTCAAACTACCAAGAGACGCATCACAACAAGTAAGTTTTGGCACGAAGGTAGAGTCAACATCTGAGGCAGAAGCAGGAGACATCGCTTTTTTTGAGAATGAAAATAAAAAGATAACACATGTAGGCATTTTACTTTCTGGCGACACAATCATCCATGCCTCTGGGAAAGTAAGAATCGACACACTCGACAGCTACGGCATATATAATGAAGAATTAAAATCTCATACTCATCACATAAACATTATTAAGAGATTATCTTAAAAAACATCATCATAGACTTTTATTTTTAAGATATAATGATTATATTTGTACCCATTATTTTATAAAAATTTCAACTAAAACATAATACCATGAACAATTCATTATTTCAATTTGCTAAACCTGCTAACGAGGCTGTAAAAGAGTACAGACCAGGCAGTACTGAACGTATAGAATTAGAGAAAGAATTAGACAGACAATCGAAAGAAGTCGTTGAGATACCTATTATTATTGGTGGCAAAGAAATACGCACAGGTGACATTGGCGAAGTTGTGATGCCACACAATCACAAACATGTTGTTGCTAAATATCATAAAGTAGGCGAGAAAGAAGTCAACATGGCTATTGAAGCTGCTCTTGAAGCCAAGAAAGAATGGGAAAACACCCCATGGACAGAGAGAGCTGCTATCATGGCACGTATCGGCCAACTCATTGCCACAAGAGATCGTGCTAGGATTAACGCATCGTGTATGTTAGGTCAGAGCAAGAATGCTTTCCAAGCCGAGATCGACTCAGCATGTGAGACCATCGACTTTTTCCGTTTCAACAACTATTATGCGGGCAACCTTTATTCTGAGCAGCCATCATCGACGCCAGACCAGCTCAACAGGTCAGAATATCGTCCGTTGGAAGGCTTCGTAATGGCTGTAACACCATTCAACTTCACATCTATAGCATCCAACCTCAACATGACACCAGTCTTGATGGGCAACACAACGATATGGAAGCCATCAACAACAGCCTTATTATCGAACTACCACATGATGCAGATCTTCATGGAAGCAGGACTTCCTGCTGGTGTTGTCAACTTCTTGCCAGGCAAAGGCTCGCTCATCGGCAACGTAGCGTTAAACAACCCTAACCTTGCAGGTATCCACTTCACAGGTTCAACAGCCACATTCCAAGGCTTATGGAGAGGTGTCGGTGCCAACATCCAGAATTACAAGTCATATCCAAGATTAGTTGGTGAGACAGGCGGCAAGGACTTCATCTTCGCTCATAGCTCGGCACATGCTCGTGAAGTAGCTACAGCCATAGTACGTGGAGCTTTTGAGTTCCAAGGACAGAAATGCTCAGCAGCGTCACGTGCATATCTACCTAAATCATTATGGAATGACATCAAACAATATGTTGGAGAGATGCTCAGCACCATCAAGATGGGTGATGTTACCGACTTTAGCAATTTCGTCAACGCTGTCATCGACGAAGCCTCCTTCGACAACTGCAAAGGCTACATCGACAGAGCCAAAGCAGCTACCGATGCAGAAGTCATCTTCGGTGGTAACTGCGACAAATCTGTAGGATACTTCGTAGAACCTACCGTCATCTTAACGACAAATCCTAAATACGAATCGATGGAACAAGAGATTTTCGGACCTATCATCACCATCTACGTTTACGATGACAAAGACTTCGTTGAGACACTCGAATTATGCGATAGTACCTCACCTTACGCATTGACAGGAGCTTTCTTTGGATACGACCTCAAAGCACAGAAAATCGCCGATGAGAAACTAAGATATGCAGCAGGTAACTATTACATCAACGACAAGCCAACAGGTGCCGTAGTAGGATGTCAACCTTTCGGTGGATCAAGAGCATCTGGCACCAACGACAAAGCTGGCGGATTATGGAATCTCATACGTTGGACCAACCCTCGTTCTGTCAAAGAGACCTTTGTCCCTGCTACAGAATACGGCTATCCTTTCTTGGCAAAATAAAGTCAGACAACAAAATTCACAAGACGCATCTTATAAGGTGCGTCTTTTTTTATAACTTTTCATACCAAAAAAGAGAAAAACATATACAAATCATCCCAAAATATCACTTTTCATCACAAATTTATAACTCAAACAACTTTTTTATAATATTTAATAACAATGTTTCATTAGAGATATTTATTTTATGTTTTTTTGCATCAGATAAACAACCGAAAAAAAGAAGAAGACATGGCAGAAAAAAGACTTTTCGACATCCTTGATTTGTATCTTGAGAAATATCCAGATCAAGAAGTAGCATTAGCTAAGAGAGTGAACGGCAAATGGAGAAACTACAGCATTCAAGAATATGTTGAAACAACCAATTACGTAAGTTATGCACTCATGGAGATAGGCATTCAGAAAGACGATAAAGTAGCAATCATCAGCAACAACCGTCCTGAGTGGAATATCTTAGACATGGCTATCATGCAAATCGGAGCAATAACAGTTCCTATCTATCCTACCATCAGCAAGGAAGACTATCGTTTTATCATCAACGATTGCGGAATAAAATTCATCATATTAGAAGGCACAGTTATCCTAAACAAGATAGAAGATATAAAAGCTGACACTAAGAGTTTGGAGAATATTTACACATTTGCCAACATCAGCGACTACCCTACCTTCAGCGATTTAGTTGAATTAGGAAAGCAACATCAAAATGCTGAGGAACTCAAAAGACGCAAAGACAACGTCGATGAGAAAGAGTGTGCTACCATCATCTACACATCAGGTACAACAGGAACACCTAAGGGCGTGATGTTATCGCATTTCAACATCATGAGTCAGTTACATAATCTAAAACAGACACCATCACCATGGTCGAAGAAAGCATTCAGTTTCTTACCTATATGTCACGCATACGAAAGAATGCTGGTATTCTTATATCAATATCTTGGAATGTCGATATATTATGCAGAAAGTTTAGCTACCATAGCATCTGATTTGAAAGACATTCAGCCAACTATGATGAGTGCCGTGCCACGTCTTCTTGAGAAGATTTACACCAAAGTAAAGCAAACCGGCAAGAACAACAAAGGCATCAAGAAAGTCATTTTCTCATGGGCTTTAAACTTAGCAGAAAGATATAAGATAGACCCATGCAACCGCACATGGATATACAATCAGAAGTTAAAAATCGCTGACGCTTTAGTTTATAAGAAGATACGTCAGACTCTCGGAGCAGAGAACTTCGACATAGTAGTATCGGGAGCAGCAAGCATACAACCTAACATAGCATCATTTTTCTCAGCTATCAAGATGCCTGTATATGAAGGCTACGGCATGACAGAATGTTCTCCTGTTATCGCAGTTTCATGCAACTTACCTCACGGCAGAGAAATCGGCACTGTTGGTTTTGCCCTACCTGGCGTTGAAGTAAGAATCACAGAAGAGAAAGAGATCGTATGTAGAGGACACAACGTAATGATGGGCTACTACAACAAACCTGAGCTCACAAAAGAAATCATCGACGCTGATGGATGGTTGCACACCGGCGACCTCGGCGAAATAAATGAATATGGACAGGTGAAGATAACAGGAAGATTAAAGAACTTATTCAAGACATCATTAGGTAAATATATCAACCCCGACGTTATCGAAGGAAGGTTCTCAGAGTCAGGTTTTATTGAAAACATCGTAGTCTTAGGCGAGAACGAGAAATTCGCTGGAGCTTTGATAGTGCCAGACTTCGCATTTCTCAAGACATGGTGTGAGAAACATGAGATAAAATACACTACTCCTGAAGAGATGATCATCAACAAAGAAGTTCGTGACCGTTATGCTAAAGAAGTCAAGAAGATCAATGAGAACTTTGGCGACACTGAGAAGATTAAACGCTACGAACTCATCGCTGATGAATGGAGCATTGCAAACGGCATCTTGACACCTACTTTAAAAGTCAAGAGAAACGTCATCAAAGAGAGATATAAAGATCTTATAGTAAATATGTTTAAAGATTAACAAACCTCATCTCAACTCTTCTGTTGAGGGCTCTGTGTCTATCAGAGTCGTTAGGGAATAAAGGCTGTGTTGCACCGCAGCCTTTTATTATTATCCTTTCTAACGAAACGCCTCCTTCCACTAAAGCTCTTCTTACGCTCTCAGCGCGTCGTTCCGACAATGAGATGTTATATTCAGCATCACCCATGTCATCGGTATGTCCTGACAGCTCAATATTTACATCATCGTGAGAGACAAGAAAATCTATGAGTCTCGAGATGCCTTCGTAAGAATCCTGAGTCAACTCTGCGCTATCAAATTCAAAGTTAATATCTTTTAATATTACAGACACATCATTATTCAATGCATAATCATAATCGGAAACGGCTTCATTCTCGATGTAGTGAGGTCTGAAACGCTCATCTAAATCAAACGAATATATATCGTAAGCTCCATAGCCATCATCTCTTTTTGCAGAAATATACGCGCTCTTTGCATCGGACGCCACCACAAGGTTCATCTCATCACCATCAGTGTTAAGAGGATAACCAAGATTTATAGGCTTACCCCATTCACCTCTTTCATCACGGCGCGAAATAAATAAATCGTAGCCTCCCATTCCATCGTGAGTATCCGATGAAAAATACAACGTCATATCATCATAATGAATAAAAGGAGCCATCTCATTTCCTTCAGTATTTATGTTAGAATTTAGCTTATGCGGACTATCCCAACTTCCATTCTCATTACGATGAGACACATAAATATCAGATGTCCCGGTCCTCTTGTTTCTTCTCACAAAATACAAGCTATTTCCATCAAAGCTCACACATGGCTGTGACTCCCAATCAGTAGTATTTATTGTAGTAATATTAATAGGATTACTCCATTTTCCATTGATAAATCTCATTAGATAGATGTCACAACTTCCAGCGCCATCTGCCCATCCACATCCCGAAAAGTATAACTCCTTACCATCTGATGAGATATTAGCTGCGCCGACATCGTCAATAGCATCAAACAAAAGACGAGGTATAGACCAAAGCGAGTCATACATATTCGACACAAACACATTCTCTTCGAGATAAGATTTTGTCTCCGAGTTATATCGTTTGGTAAATATCAACTTATTCTCTGCATGATAAATCTGATTCACATATTCATCGTCGGCAGTGTTAACGATATTACCTATATTCTTAGGATTATAATCGACAGGATTGCCTACCAACGACTTTCTGAAACGTGTCAACATCAACTGTTTTTCGGCATATTCCCTCACCGTTTCTTTTTGATTATCTAATGAGAGATACCATTCGAGTATATTTATCGATTTATCAAATTGATGATATTTAGCGTATAGTCTTGACAACGACATAGCGCCTCTTGGATAAGCAGTAGAATCTATCTCAAATAATCTCTCATACGAACATATTGCCATGCTGTCGTCATTCATCTCTAAGCACAACTCTGCTTTTAACAACAAAGCATCTGTATATCTCTCATCATACTTCAATGCTTTGTTAACATTCTCCAACGACTTGACATTATCTCTTTGAAAATATTCTTTAGCTTTAGAGAAAAACGTGATAACTTTTTTATGATTTGTCTTTTGAGATTGAGCCGACACCTCGCTCAACGACAGCACGAGCAACATCGTCATTATCAAAGGTCTCAATATTTTTACAAAAGACAACGTCATTTCCATTTACGAACAATGAAGACTTTAACATGTAAAATCTTCATTGTAAAATTAAGTTAAGATAAATATCACTTTCTATTTTTCTTTGCAGCCAACAATGTGTTATGCAGCAGAGACACTATTGTCATAGGGCCCACGCCTCCAGGTACCGGTGTTATCTTAGAGACTTTCTCATATACATCTTTATAGTCAACATCACCAACTATATGATAGCCTTTTTCCGAGTTATCTTTGATACGATGGATACCCACATCGACAACGACGGCACCGTCTTTCACCATATCAGCTTTCACAAACTCAGGCTGTCCTATTGCTACGATCAGAATATCTGCTTGGCGTGTTATCTCTTTAAGGTTTTGTGTTTTGCTATGGCATATCGTCACTGTAGCATCAGCGCCCTTTCTTGAGAGCATCACGCTGACAGGTGTTCCCACTATATTAGAGCGACCCATCACGACCACATGTTTGCCTTCGGTCTTAACATTACTACGTTTAAGAAGTTCCAATATACCGAATGGTGTTGCTGGTAGATAACAAGGCTCTCCGATTTGCATGAGACCTATATTATGTAAGGTAAAACCATCGACATCTTTAGTAGGCTTTATCGATTGTATTATCTTATTCTCATTGATGTGTGAGGGCAACGGCAATTGAACGATATAACCATCTATCTCATCATCGTTATTCAAGAAATCTACAATCTTAAGCACGTCTTCCTCTGTCGATTTCTCAGGAAGACGATATACCGACGACGTCATTCCTACCGAACGACAAGCTTTCTCTTTAGAATTGACATAAGTGATACTCGCTCCATCATCGCCCACCAACACTGCTGCAAGATGAGGTGCTGAGAGACCTTTATCCAACATAGCTGCTACTTCTGCTGCTATCTCTTTCTTCATTGTCTCGGCAACGAGTTTACCATCGATGATTTTGTTATCTGCCATAGTGTTATCTTTTTAGTAATTTATTATAGTAATTTATCTTCTGTTTCTCATTTGCGACATCATCTGCATCATTTTCTTAGCACCGCCTGTTGTCATCATTCTCATCATCTTAGAAGTCTCTTCAAATTGTTTTATCAATCTGTTAACTTCAACGATATCTGTTCCGCTACCCATTGCTATTCTTCTTCTGCGACTTCCGTTCAACAGCTTAGGATTTTCACGTTCAGCAGGTGTCATCGAGCCTATGATAGCCTCTATGCTCTTGAAAGCATCTTCATCAATATCCTCATCACTTATCTTATTCATACCAGGTATCATTGCTGCGAGGTCTTTGATACTACCCATACGTTTAATCTGCTGTATCTGTTTTAGGAAATCGTTGAAATTAAACTCATTCTTTGCGAGTTTCTTTTTCAGTTTAGCAGCCTCTTCTGCGTCAAATTGCTCTTGTGCTTTCTCAACGAGAGTCACGATGTCACCCATGCCAAGGATACGGTCTGCCATACGTTTAGGATAGAATATGTCGAGGGCATCCATTTTCTCACCGAGACCGACAAACTTAATAGGTTTTTCCACCACGGAACGTATTGTAAGAGCTGCACCACCACGAGTGTCGCCATCGAGTTTGGTGAGTACTACGCCATCGAAGTCGAGACGATCGTTAAAGGCTTTGGCTGTATTGACAGCATCTTGACCTGTCATTGAATCGACTACAAACAATGTCTCATGAGGTTTCACACTCTCTTTGACAGCTGCTATCTCATTCATCATCTGCTCATCAACGGCAAGACGACCTGCGGTATCTATTATAACAACGTTCTTATTATGTTCTTTAGCGTATTGTATAGCATTCTCAGCTATTTGGACAGGGTTCTTATTCTCTATCTCTGAATATACTTCCACTCCCACTTGTTCACCCAAAACCTTAAGTTGGTCGATAGCTGCAGGACGATACACGTCACCTGCTACAAGAAGCACACTCTTACCTCTTTTACTCTTTAGGAAATTGGCAAGTTTTGCCGAGAATGTGGTCTTACCAGAACCCTGCAAACCTGCTATCAACACGATAGCCGGATTAGCCTTGATATTAATCTCTGTATGTTCACCACCCATCAACTCTGCCAACTCATCGTGAACTATCTTAACCATAAGTTGACCTGGCGACACCGATGTCAATATCTTCTGCCCTAAGGCTTTCTCCTTGATAGTATTGGTAACATCTTTTGCTATCTTATAACTAACGTCGGCATCTAAAAGAGCTTTACGAACTTCTTTCAAAGTCTCTGCCACGTTAATCTCTGTAATACGTCCTTGTCCTTTTAATATCTTAAACGAGCGTTCAAGTTTTTCACTTAATCCTTCAAACATGTTCTTTATATTTTGAGCGCAAAGATAATTATTTTTTACTTATTTAGCAATAGTGTTTTTTTATGATTTTTATCTATTCCCACTATGCTAACGAACATAAATTTAGTTTATTTTTGCAGGCAAAACAACATCTATTATTTTCAATGAAACGAAACGAATATATTATCAATAGCACTGTCAATTTCGGACAATGCGACACCTTAGTACGTCTCAGACCAGAGGCTTATTTCACATCTTTTCAGGATATTGCAAGTCGTCATGCCATGATATTAGGCATTGATGACTTTGCTCTTTTAGAAAACGACAATGCTTTATGGGTCGTTTCAAAGACCAAGGTAAGGATCGACAGACTTCCGAAATGGAATGATGAGATAAATATCAGAACATGGCCTATGGGAGCTGAAGGTGTGCGTTGTAACCGTTGTTATCAGATCATCAAAGACGGTGAAGTATATATCAACGCTATCACCGAGTGGGTTATTATCGATGCCGACACTCATCATCTTCGTAAGATAGAAGAAACTTCTTATCCCAAAGACATCGATTGGATCACAGAGAAATCGATAGAAGAGAGATTCAGAAGATTTAGAGACGATTTCACTGAAGAAGATTTCATCTACAGCCGTCTCGTCCGTTCCAGCGACATAGATGTTACTCATCACACCAATAATGTCACCTACATCACGATGTTATTAGACACATTCTCCATCAGCGAATTAGAAGAGATGACGATAAAAGAGATAGAGGTCTCTTATCTCAATGAAAGTTTTGAAGGAGAAACCTTATTAATTTACAGAAAAGAACGCGAAGATGGAATCTACTTCTCCATCAAGAAAGAAGACGGCAAGGTCGTGCTTATGGCATTTCTTTCATAATAACATCACTCTTCCATTATAGCAACAGCAACAGCCTTAGGTCCTACTTTTCCTGCAAGCATAGTACATGCGTCTTCTATATACAACGGCTTCCTGCCAGTGAGTTTCTCAACGACCTCGCTGAGGTATTGTGCTGCCTCTGGATTATCCACGTGCATGATGCAATAATTCCATATTTTCTTATGTTCATAGTTCTCTTTTATGAGACCTAATATCTTCTTAAAATTATCTTTGGTTCTAAACGAGAACGTACCAAGTTGCAACTCGCCTTCTGAATCTAAAGTGAATAATGGTTTTATCTTAAACAGTTTCAACATCATTGCTCTGAATGTACTCAGACGACCACTGTTGATAAGATATTTAGTATTGACACACGACACAAACAATTTCACTTTCTCCGACCATTCAATAGATTTAGCCACCAATTCATCGTGTTCCATTCCTCCTATGGCAGCTTCCGCTGTTCTCAACACACACAATCCTAAAGCACCTGTCGCATTATGACTATCGACGACATCAATCTTTTTACCTGTTGTCTTACTTACAGCTGTAGCAGCTTTTCTACTACTGTTGATCATGCCGCTAAATTTACCATTAAGATGCACACTGACAATAGAATCATAATGTGTTGTGAGGTAATTATATCTGTTGGTAAAGTCCATCAGACTCGGCTGCGATGATCGTGGCATTTCAGCAGACTTCTCCAATTTTTCCACAAATTGTTTTGGTTTTATCGTCAGCTGATCCAAATAAAATTCATCGCCGAAGCTCACTGTCAGAGGTATTGTTTGAATCTGATATTTTTCGAGCATTTCTTTTGGAATATCGCAGGCGCTATCGGAGAGGATACCTATCTTACTTTTACGATTCGACACCAAATCGTTTTGCATCACCATATCTTCCACTTTTTGATATACTACTCTTCCAATAGTCTGTACTTTTTCAAGCACTTCCCAAGGGTAGTCGGTATGAATATGGAGACGCATTTTTCTTGGCGAGCCTGCGATAACGAGGCAGTCGCCCATTGTTTCTATCAGAGATGTCAATTTATTTTTATCCAGGTCCTCCCCTATCATAAGAGCTTCCGTGCAGTAACGGAATGTAATATCCTCGTGGTTATCTTCACCAAGCCATTCAGAATCTATTATCTCAGCATTGGCCACCTGTACCGTTTTCTCTCCACTATGGAAATACTCGCACATTCCCTCTAAAAACACCACGAAACCTTTTGCTCCTGCATCCACTATTGTCTTAGCTTTAGCTGCGATAAACTTACCTGTCTCCTTCAACGACTCCATCGCCACATTCAAGGCATTGAGCAACAAGGTTGTAAAATCGTCTGTCGTTTCACACGACTCCACCAAGTCATTTGCCCAGTCTTTTATAACAGAGATCATAGTACCTTCTTTAGGCTTTGCCAATGCGTAATAAGCGCACTCTGATGCCACGCTCATATATGTAGCAAACTCTTTTATATTCATCGTCTGCTGTTCTTTGATATCCTTACTAAACCCGTATAAGAACTGTGCGAATATTATTCCAGAGTTACCTCTCGCACCCATCAGAGCGGCGTCAGCTAAAGCCAAGGCTGTTGCCTGTATATTCTCTTCTGCTTTGACAGTATTTACTATGCTATACATTGTTGATGCTAAGTTTGTTCCCGTATCGGCATCTGGAACTGGATAGAAGTTTATATTATTAAGGAGTGCCTGATTTTCAAAGATTTTTTGCGCACCAGCGACAAAACTATTATACAACTGCACTCCGTTTATTTCAGATATTGTATTACTCACGTGAAATAATTTTAACTTAATTTGCAAAGATAATAAAAAATCACATCATATTCATTATTTGCATGAATAATTCTTTCTTCTCTGCCTAACAGCTTCAAATACCACTATTGCCGTTGTAACCGACACATTTAAGGAGTCGGCTATTCCATTCATGGGTATTATAAGATTCTGGTCTGCTGCTTCAACCCAGATGTCGGAGATTCCCGTTGCTTCTGTTCCCATCACGATGGCAGAACTTTCTCTAAAATCAGCATCTAAATAATCGATAGAGGCTTGGAGATAGGTACAATATATCTTAATATCATTAGCTTTCAACCATGCGATACATGTCTCCGATGAGCATGAAAATAAAGGAACGCTAAATATAGTACCGATACTCGCTCTTATCGCATTAGGATTATACAAGTCAGTACGAGGATCTGCAATGATAACAGCATCAGCGCCAGCGGCATCAGCAGTACGCATCACAGCTCCAAGATTACCTGGCTTCTCAACCGTCTCCAACACTATTATCAAAGGATTTTTCTTAGGCTTAAAATCTCTTATATCAGAATATTTAGGGATAGCGACAGCTAATAGTCCGTCACTGCCCTCACGATAAGCTATCTTCTCAAAGACATCCTTGCTCACCTCCTCAACGACCTTAGCTTTAATACCCACTTCATAGTCTCCATCCTCCGCTCCACGTGTTATCTCATTACACACAAATAACGTATCAACGACAAAGCCACATGCTACCGCTCTTTCTATCTCACGTCTCCCTTCTATAATAATTCTATTCTGCTCACGTCGTTCAGACGATTTCTGCAGTTTGACTACATTCTTTATCTTTGGATTTGATTTGCTCGTTATCATATCTTATTAGATTTTAGTTGTGATAAAATAAGTCCCCCAATGACTAATAATATCCCCAATATCTTTTGTATAGAAATATTTTCTCCTATGATGATACAACTGAAGATAGCTGTAAAGACAGGTATTAAGTTACTGTAAATATTTGCTTTAGCAGCGCCTAATTTGCTAAAAGCATAAGCCCATAACGTATATGCCACCGAACTCGCAAAAACACCCAACGACAAAAGTGGCACTATATAATTACCTATCGACATAATATCAGAAGGCGTGACTCTCTCCATCACAAAAAACATCGGAATAAAATATATCATCCCTATCACATTCTGCACAAAAGTTATAGTTAAAGGCTTATATAATAATGTTAATTTTCTTAAAGAAATTGAATATGCAACAGCCACAATCACCGCACTAAATAAAAATATCACACCTTTTAACGAGACTGTCAGTTCTAAATTTTTATTAAGAAGCATAAATATAACACCAAAGAATGAGATGATAAATCCCACTATATTCCACGATGTAAGTCTCTCATTTAAAAAGAAGAAAGCAGCTATAGGAGTAAAAAGAGGTATCGTTGCAATCACTGCTGAACTGACCACTGGTGACGCATTCAGCAGTCCATAGCTCTCAAAGATGAAATATAAAAACGGTTCAAACAAAGCCGCCAAAGCAAATAACTTTAAGTCTTTCTTCTCGATTTTCTCAAACATACCAAACAACAGCAGAAGGCTTCCTAAGAAAATCGTTGATATTATTAAGCGAAAAAAAATAGTCGTTGTAGGATTTAAGTAGTTAAAAACCTGTGTTGACCATATAAATGACAACCCCCAAAAAATCATAGCGACAACACCGCTGAGATGAACCAAATATTTCTTTTCTTTCATGATGCAAAAATAAAAAAATTAAGGCATTGAAATACTATCACAACAAGTTATTTTTCTTCGCACATTTCATCTACTCACGACCTATATTATGGCATAATATTTGAACAAAATTACGCGTTCTATTTTTTATAATAACAAAAAAAATAACGCTATGAAGACTTTAAAATTGATAGGATTATTATTGGTGTCAACTTTATTTATAACAACATCATGCAGAGGTCCTCAAGGAGAGCCTGGTCGTGACGGAAACGCCAACGTAAAATCCGAGACAGTAGTAACAAAAGCCAACGATTGGAGTTGGGACGCAAACTCATGCAATTGGTATATTGATCTTGAATGGGACGCCATAGACTACGACATCGTTGACTACGGAGCAGTCTTGGTATATATGGAAAACCCTAACAACGACTTCTACGGATGGCACCAGCTACCGCTAACGCTCTATCCTAATGACCAATATTCAACAACATTAGAAACCATTTTCTACGACTACGGATTGACAATATTCTGGACAAATTCTGACCTGCAACGTCACCAAAACCCTTGTAACTTCTACAACACCAACATTGAATTTAAGATAGTTCTGATAGATGGGTTGACATATTCAAAATATAAAAACGAAGACCTAAGCGATTATGAAACAGTGAAGAAACTTTTTAATCTAACAGAAAACGAAATTATCCGATAAAATATTCAAAGACACCTCATCGGTGTCTTTTTTTTATGTATCTTTGTACATATATTTTTCACTAACATAACGACAAACTCAATGTACATAAAAAAAATCTTAAAAGCAATATTTTACATAATATTTAGCTTCATTGCCTTAGTCACACTCACAAGCATCTTCGTCCCTTCATATTCTTTCGACGAGCCAGAACCTTTTCATGGACATTATCTTCACAATCCATATGAGAACATAGATTCCACCCATTGGATACAAGCCAACTTCCATGCACACACACGTCAATTTGGAGGGCTCACCAACGGCAGAGTCAACACTAACGAGATGTTAGACAGCGTATATACAGCTCTCAGATTCGACCACGTAGGCATATCTGACTATAACAAGATAAATTATTACGACTCAACAAACAGTAGTTTCATACCCACCTATGAGCATGGATACGGCATGTTTAAAATACATCAACTTTGTATTGGAGCAGAGAAAGTTAGAATGATAGATTTCTTCGCATTCCAAAATCTAAGCATGAAACAACACACACTAAACAGACTTGAGAAACAGACACGTCTTGCAATACCGGCGCATCCTTCTTTCGTAAAAAAAGGCTATCTCGTTGAAGACATGAAATATCTGAGTAACTACAAGCTCATGGAAGTACTGAACGGCTTCAGAATATCAACAGCACATTGGGACACAGCTCTCTCCAACGGACATCTCGTATATCTCATCGGCAACGACGACTCACATGACGTCACCGACATCACCGATGTAGCTACTCGCTTCACCATGATCAACGCTCCTCAAAATGAAGCCGAACTCATTCTCTCCGCTTTAGAAAACGGCATGGCTGTCGGCGTAGATTTCCCTGTGATAAAAGACGAAACGCTGGAACAAAAGATAAAACGCATAGACAACAACCTCCCATACATCACGCAAGTTGGGCTTCACAATGACACCCTGTCAATATCAGCAACAAAACCTATCTCTACAGCTAAATTCATCGGACAAAATGGAGCGATGCTGGCACAGACGCAGACGCAAACACAGACCGTTTATTATGTTATTCAGCAAGATGACAATTATGTAAGAGCCGAGTTAAAATTCCAAGATGGAACCACATTATACCTCAATCCAATAACGCGACACGAAAGCGACACCATCGTAAAGCAACGTCTCGACCATATCAATTGGTTCAAAACCATCGTACTCTGGAGTATCTACTGCTTAGCGATAATAGTCTTGATAAGAACATATAAAACATTAAATCGATAAGGCTAAAAAAATCTATTGAAGATTTGATAGTATCTATTGACTTTTTATTACTTTTGTAAGTTTTAAAATTAAAGATTATGATACAAGAAAATCTCAATAAGATAAGAAAAACTATTCCTTTAAACGTCACTCTCGTAGCTGTATCAAAGACAAAACCCGTCACCGACTTACAAGAAGCCTATGACGCTGGGCAACGTATCTTTGGAGAGAACAAAGCCCTCGAGATGCGCGACAAGCACCAACAACTTCCTAAAGATATACAATGGCATTTCATCGGTCATCTTCAGACTAACAAAATAAAATATATCGCTCCTTTCGTGACGCTCATTCACTCCATCGATAGCGCCTCGCTGTTGGAAGCCGTCAACAAGGAAGCTGCAAAAAACAACCGTATCATCAACTGTCTCCTTCAATTTCATATAGCTCAAGAAGAGACTAAATTCGGCCTCGACATGAAAGAAGCGACATCATTACTTGAGTCTGAGAGTTTTAAAAACTTAAAAAACATTAACATCTGCGGCGTAATGGGGATGGCGACATTCACCGATGATAACGAGCAAATAAGAAACGAGTTTAAGACACTGAAGAACATCTTCAACACCTTAAAAGATAGTTATTTCAAAGACAGTGAAGCCTTCAAGGAAATCTCGATGGGAATGTCGGACGACTACCCTATCGCCATAGAGGAAGGTGCCACTTTAGTGAGAGTTGGAAGCAAGATATTTGGAGTAAGAAACTACAATTGACTTGACATAACAATATAAAGATGAAGAAAATCTGGTTCACATTATTAAAGATGTTCGTTTTCTTGTTGGTGCTTTTTGCAACGATGAGAATTATCTTCCTAATAAATTATTGGTCGCTTGTAACCTTAGACGAGATACCTTTCGGTGTTATTTTAAAAGGGTTTTGGTCGGCATTACCATTAGATATTGCTACTGCATGTTTCATTTTGGCGATACCAGCCGTTTGCATGTTCATCGCTCTTGCCATCAACAAAGACACTATCTTCTCCCCTTTACGGTGGTATTTTTATCTGATGATTGCAGCATACAACCTCATAGCTCTCGGCGACGTTGGCATCTACGGCGAATGGAGAACTAAGTTATCTTACCGAGCCTTGATGTATCTGCAAAATCCTGCAGAAGTCATAAACACTGCCGAGACAGAGCAGACATTATTACTCATAGTACTTTGGTCGTTATTTACAATCTTGTTCTGTTGGCTTTATACTAAACTCGTCGAGCCTCAGCCAAGCGACTCTAACAACGAAAGCAAAAAACCAAACATACTATACCTATTAGGAAGTTTTATCGCCACAGTAGCACTGCTATTCTTAGGAATGAGAGGGGGAGTCAACGACATACCTATCACCTCAAGCAAAGTATATTATTGCAACTACAAACTCGCCAACGAGATGTGTGTCAATCCTGCTTATTATCTCATGGAAAACACTCTCAACTCAAGGTCGTTTGAAAACAAGGCTCACTTCAGCTATATGGATTCCGATGATGCAGAAAGAAGAACAAAACGTCTTCATGAAATATCCTGCGACTCCACAAGGTCGATATTGAAAATAGAAAGACCTAATATCGTCATCATCCTGCTCGAGAGCTGGTCAGCCGACTTGATAGAATCTCTCGGGGGAGAACCCGACATCACTCCTAACTTTCATGAGTTAGAAAAAGATGGACTATTGTTTACTAACATCTACGCAAGTGCCAACCGCTCTCAACACGCCATGTCATCTTTGTTCGGCGGATTGCCAGGAATGCCCGTCACCACAATAACAAATCACCCCGACAAATATTATGCAGTGCCTTCGCTGATTAAAAAATTAGACACTATTGGATACCATACAAGTTTTTATTTCGGAGGCGAGTTGAATTATGGTAACATATTGTCATATCTACGTCACAACGAGTTTGATGACATCATTGAAGCTAAAGATATTAACGAAGGTTTCCGCAAAGGAAAGTTAGGATACCACGACAGCGACATAATGCCTTGGTTTGCAGAACAGATATCGAAATATCCTCGCCCTTTCTTTAGCACCTTGTTCACACAAAGCACACACTCTCCTTACGACTATCCCAAAATTTTTGAAGAGATTGAATGGCCGCTGATAGAGAAAGATTACGTCAACTCCGGACATTACACCGACATCGCGATAAAGATGTTTATGGATAAAGCAAGACAACAGACTTGGTACGACAGCACTCTTTTCATCTTCGTCGCAGACCATAGTCACACCTCATACAAGAATCATCTTTTAGGATCTTTTGAACATCATAAAATACCCATGCTGATCTACGGTGAGCCGCTGCAAGATTCTTTGAAAGGAACCACATTCGACAAGATATGCGGCAACGCCGACATCACCGCCACCATCTTAGCTCAACTCGGATTAAGTCACGACGAGTTTTTCTGGAGCAAAGACATATTTGGGGAATGTTACAATCCTTTTGCTTTCTTTGAGTTAAACTACGGACTCGGTTGGAAGACACCCGATGGAGAGTTTGTTTATTCCAACTCAGGAAATTTCATCAAAAACACATTACCTGAAGCTATCAGAGACAGTGTAGTCTTAGACGGAAAAGCATACATGCAATATCATGTAGATATGTTCAATTCGTATTAATCTCTTTTTGGATGAAACATATTTTCATTGTAAACAATGATGCGGGAGAAAAGTCGTGTCTCGACCTCGTGAAGGAAGGCATTGTACGGTGTAAGGAAGTCGTTGACTATGAAATATACACTCCTCATTCTCCGCAAGATTCCATAGATTTTATCAAGAATTACTTAGAACACAACAAAGAAGAAAACGTACGTTTTTACGCTTGTGGCGGCGATGGCACTATTAATAAGGTAGCGACGGGAATCTTTGGATTTCCTAATGCAAGCATGACTGTTCTTCCTTTTGGCACTGGCAACGATTACGTAAAATATTTCGGCTCAGGAGATATTTTTAAAAACGTATGTAATGTAATTCATGGCGAAGAGAGAAGTGTCGATATTATGAAAGTCAATGAGAAATACGCTCTTAACTCGACACATTTCGGATTAGACAGCGTCGTTGCCAAGACTATGAATAAGTTAAGAAGAAACAAACTATTTGGCAAGAGACGAGCCTACCCTTTTGCCATCGTATGGGCTTTCTTAATAGGAATGCGTAACAAATGCATCGTCTATGCCGATGGCGAACAACTCAACACAAACGACATTCTGTTATGCACAGTCAGCAATGGCAAATATGTAGGAGGCTCATATTTCAACGCGCCTAACTCATTGAACGACGATGGCTTGTTAGAGGTTTGTTTGGTAAAACCCGTTCCGAGATTGAAGTTTTTAGGCTTGATAAAATATTACGTAGCTGGCACTCATATCGACAATCCGAAGTTTAAGGATATTGTCGTTTATCGTCAGGCAAAGAAAGTGACAATTGAAGGACCTGAAGGATTCTGCGTTTCTATTGACGGCGAGATTTACGAGAGCCAACATATCGAGATCGAGAATTTAGAAAAAGCAATAAGATTTGCGGTACCGAGGAATAGTTGATTGCTGATAGTTAATAGTTGATAGTCTTAAGTTAATATCTAATAATATTTTGCTCACTATCATCTTATATATTGTGTAGACGACGATTTGAACAATATATCTGAATAAGCGAATATTCATTTGCGATGTTCATTTTTCTCTAACTTTAATTTCTTTCATATTCTTTTTTTTCTTACATTTGCGAAAAATGAGTTTTCTTATTATTTATTCACATCTATTGAAAATCAAACATTTCAAAATATGATAGCACAAGAATTACTAAATCCTAAAAGTATTGTCGTTGTCGGTGCTTCTGGCGACACACACAAACCAGGCGGCAGCGTATTGAAAAACCTCATCAACAGCAACTTCAAAGGCGAGATTTATACTGTCAACCCTAAAGAGACTGAAGTTCAAGGCATCAAATGTTTTGCAAAGGTAGATGACCTCCCACAAGTGGATTGCGCCATCATTGCTATCGCAGCTAAATATTGCCCTGCAACAGTGAACACCTTAGCTTTCGAAAAAGGCACTAAAGGTTTCATCATCGTTTCAGCTGGCTTCGGCGAAGAAAACGAACAAGGCGCTGAATTTGAAAGACAAATAGTTGAGATAGTTAATAAAGTCGGTGGCAGCCTCATCGGTCCTAACTGTACAGGCTTCTTAAACCGTAACTACTGCGGTGCTTTCGATGCTCCTATCCCAACACTCGATCCTCATGGCGTTGACTTCATCACAGGTTCTGGCGCAACAGCAGTGTTCATCAAAGAATATGGTATCACAAATGGTTTGACATTCAACAGCGTCTGGGCTGTAGGTAACTCTGCTCAAGTAGGTATCGAAGACGTACTCGAACATTTAGACGAGACTTTCGATCCCGAGACAAGCTCTCGCGTCATCATGTTGTACATGGAAAAAATCGGCAACCCACAGAAGTTATTGAAACACTCACGCTCGCTCATCGGCAAAGGCTGTCACATCGCAGCTATCAAGTCGGGCGGCTCAGCAGCAGGTAGCCGTGCAGCTTCATCACACACAGGCGCACTCGCAACAAACGACTCTATCGTTGACGCTTTATTCCGTAAAGCAGGTATCGTCCGCTGCCATAACCGTCAAGAACTCACAACAGTATGTGCTATCTTCATGCACCCAGAAGTTAAAGGCAAGAACGTTGCCGTCATCACTCACGCCGGCGGTCCTGCCGTTATGCTGACCGACGTTCTCTCAAACGGAGGCATGGACGTCCCTCATATCGAAGGTCCTAAAGCTGACGAACTCTTAGCAAAGTTATTCCCTGGCTCATCAGTAGGTAACCCTATCGACTTCCTCGCTACTGGTACAGCAGAACAACTTGGTTACATCATCGACGCTTGCGAAAACGACTTCGACAACATCGACTGTATGTGCGTCATCTTCGGTTCACCAGGTTTGTTCCCTAACTGGGAAGTATATGAAGTTCTTAACGAAAAGATGAAGACTTGCAAAAAGCCTATCTTCCCTATCCTCCCTTCAATCATAAACGTAAAAGACGAAATCAACGATTTCATTAATAATAAAGGTAGAATCAACTTCCCTGAAGAATGTATCT
>SUWU01000030.1 GCA_015061295.1 Lentimicrobiaceae bacterium | reverse complement strand
TCGGCGACGAAAACGGCAGACAAGACTGGAACAAGAAGATAGAACCTAACTTAGACGACATCGGCTTCGACTATTCTTATATCATGGCTGCCACCGCCGACAGAGTGCCTTGCGTCTTCATCGAGAACGGAATGGTAGCCGACTACGACAGCACCTCCCCTATCTACGTAAGTTATAATCAGAATTTTGAAGGCGAGCCAACAGGCAGAGAAAATCCTGAGCTATTATATAATTTGAAACATACTATCGGCCACGACCAATCTATCGTCAACGGCATCGGGCGCATCGGTTATATGAAAGGCGGCGGCAAGGCTTTATGGAAAGACGAGAACATCGCGGATTCCATCACGGTACATGCCGTAAGTTTTATTAATGAAAATAAAGAAAAGCCGTTTTTCCTTTACTTCGCCACTAACGACGTTCACGTACCACGCTTCCCTCACGAGCGTTTCAGAGGCATGACGGGAATGGGAATGCGAGGCGACGCCATAGCACAATTCGACTGGTGCGTCGGAGAGATCATCAAGACCTTGGAAGAAAACGACCTGTTAGACAACACCTTGATAATACTTAGCAGCGACAACGGACCTGTATTAAACGACGGCTACGATGACCGAGCCGAGGAACTTCTCAACGGTCACGACCCTATGGGCGGATTGCGAGGCGGGAAATACAGCTGCTACGAAGCAGGCACGCGCGTCCCTTTCATAGTACATTATCCTAAAGAAATAAAGGAAGGCAAAGTAAGCGAAGCCTTAGTATCACAAATCGACTTCTTGGAAGTGATGGCAAATCTTATCAATATCAGTGAATATAAAAATCTGTCGCCCGACGGTATTGGCAAAGAATTAGATACATGGTTAGGTAAAGACAAGAAAGGAAGACGCTACGTCATTCAGATGGCGCAGAATCAGAACCTTTCGTATAGGACGAGAAAATGGAAATACATCACTCCATGCGAAGGACCCGACACGCTCAGCTGGGCACCGAATATCGAGACAGGATATTCAGAGAAGCCGCAATTATTTAAGATTAAAAAAGGACGTAAGGACTTTGAGCTTTGAACGCTGAACGCTTAACTATGACTTTGACACTGACTATGACCTTGTTGATTTGTTAAGACGCATCAATTACGTCGTGTTAATTTTCATCGGTGTAATATGATACGTCTCTACTTGGTGACTCAGAGACTTAGATACTTGGTGACTTAAAAAACTACCTCAACCTGATATTATCTCCCACATGAAGAATCGTATTCTCATCCATGTCGTTCATTTTGAAGATAGACTCCAACTTAACAGCGTAGAGACGTGATACATAAGAAAGAGTCTCACCCTTTTGTATAGTATGATATTTATATCTTCGTTGAGCCTTTCTTCTCTTAGGCTCGATATACACAATTTCGTCTTCTTTGAAAGTCCTGCGTTTGCCGAGGTTATTATATTTAACAAGTTGATAATCATAAATACCTAACATATCAGCCAACACATAGACACTCTCACCCTCTTTAGCATAGATAAACTTAACCTTATTATTCTCACGAATATATCTCTCATCATTGGTTTTTCCCACCACATTAGCCTCTGTAATTCTGAAAGGAGTATAAACGACATCATTTTTGGATTTTGGCTTTTGGTTGTCGGCTTTTGGCTTTTGTTTTTTGTCTTTTGACTTCTTAAAGTCGCCTTTAACGACCATCTGATCGTATTGAGTAAGATTATAATTCTCGATAAGTCTTATCAGGACGTTAGCATATGTAGGAAGCGTTGCGTAGCCAGCCTGCTTAAGACCTTTAGCCCATCCTTTGTAGTCGGTTATCTTTAAGTCAAACAGAAACGCATAACGCTGACCTGTAGCAAGAAATATAGAATGATCGCGGTAAGAGTCAGCGGGAGAGTCATAAACTCTAAAACACTCACCTTTCTCATCGTCATCATGATAGGTACGTTTTCCGGTCCAACTCTTATGACATTTTATTCCGAAGTGATTATTCGATTTCTTAGCCAACTCACTGTTACCATTACCCGACTCCAAAATACCTTGAGCGAGCGTTATCGATGCAGGAATCTTATAATCAACCATTTCTATCATAGCGATTTCCTTATAATTCTCAATATAATTCAAGACAGCATCAGATTTATCCTGAGAAAAAACATCATGACAGAATATTATTAATGTCAAAAAAAATATATACCTGAAGCCGCTGTTAAACATCGAAAAAAATTTTTGTAAAATTACAAAATTAACGATTACATAAAATAATTATTATTCACCATTTTTTTGCTCATTGTTATAATATATTTTCAATCTTTTTTCTTACTTTTGCCTAAGATAAGAAAAATGTATATGGATCACACCATCATAAAGAAATATTTTCCAGAAATCACTGATAATCAATTATTACAATATCAATCTTTATTACCTTTATATGAAGATTGGAATAGTAAGATAAATGTAATTTCGCGCAAAGACATGGATAGTTTTTATGAGCATCATGTCTTACATTCATTAGCCATAGCGAAATATTTTCCATTACTTCCAGGAATGAAAGTCATGGACGTAGGCACAGGCGGTGGTTTTCCTGGCATTCCGTTAGCCATAATGTTTCCCCAGACATCATTTTTGTTAGTCGATAGCATTGGCAAGAAAATCAAAGTAGTTCAAGCTGTTGCGGAATCATTAGGATTAAAGAATGTAGTTGCCATTCAAGAACGTGTCGAGAAGGTAAAAGACAAATTCGATGTCATTACAAGTCGTGCTGTCACACGATTGCCTGAGATTGCTGGTTGGGTAGGTAATAAACTGCGCATATACAACGACATAGAAGCGGGAGGCATTTTATACCTCAAAGGCGGCGATATTGAAGAAGAGATGAGAGAAATACCCAAGAATTGGAAACGCAGATCCACATCGATAACCAAATGGTACAAAGAGCCATACTTCGTTGAAAAATATGTAGTTCATTTATATTAAAAAATAAATTCAAACAACAAATCTATGAAAAAGTATTTATTATCACTATTGATGGTTTTAGCATTCGGCCTCAATAGCTTCGCCCAGATGGCAATGCCACTTCCAATGGATCCTAATGTAAGATACGGAAAATTGGACAACGGCATGACGTATTACATCCGTCACAACGAGAAACCTGACAACAGAGCTGACTTTTACATCGCACAGAAAGTAGGTTCTGTTCTTGAAGAAGAAAGCCAAAGAGGTCTCGCCCACTTCTTGGAGCACATGGCATTCAACGGAACAACCAATCTCCCTGGAATGACATTGAGAAACTACCTCCAGAGCAGAGGTATCAAATTTGGAGAGAACCTCAATGCAGGAACAGGTATCGACCAGACAATCTATATGGTTACCAACGTTCCTACAGACCTTCCTGGATTAGTTGACACTTGTCTTCTCATCTTGCACGATTGGTCGAGTTTCATCGCTCTTGAAGAAGAAGAAATCGACAACGAGCGTGGCGTTATCTTAGAAGAAGAACGTACTACAGGTGGAGCCAACCGTCGCGTCATGGAACAATTACTTCCAAAGATGTATCCAGGCAGCCCTTACGGTGAACGTCTCCCTATTGGAACAAGAGAAGTCATAGCAAACTTCAAATATCAAGACATCCGCGACTACTACCACAAATGGTATCGTCCAGACCTCCAAGGCCTCATCATCGTTGGTGATGTCGATGTCGATGCTATCGAGGCTCGCATCAAAGAAATGTTCGCCGACATTCCAGCTCCTGTAAATCCTGCTGAAAGAACACAATTCATGATTGAAGACAACGAAGAGCCTATCGTGGCAATAGCATCAGACCCAGAGTTGACTTCATACCAAATCATGATGTTCCACAAACAAGACGTAACACCAGACTCATTAAAAAATGACATCAATTACTGGTTATCACAATATGTTATCAATATAGTGACAAGAATGCAAAACAACAGATTGCAAGAACTCACACAAAAGCCAAACCCACCTTTCGTTTATGGATACAGTTATTATGACGATTATTATATCGCCCCAACAAAAGAAGCTTGGACAAATGGTGTAATAGCTAAAGACTTACAAGGTATTGAAGAAGCTATAAGCGCTATGGTAGCAGAAACAAAACGTATGCAACAATATGGCTTCACAGCTTCTGAATACGAGAGAGCAAAAGCCGACTTCATGAAACACATCGAAAGTGCTTATAATGAAAGAAACAACACAGAAAACGAAAAGTATGTTGATGCTTGTTTAAATCATTTCATCAGCAACGAGCCATTGATGGATATTGAAACAGAATATCAATTATATCAACAAATTATGCCAAGCCTTCCTATAGAAGCCATCAACGCTATCGTTAAAGAACTCATCCCAGAGAACAATTTCGTCATGACATTACAAGCTCCTCAGAGAGAAGGCGAAGTGCTTCCAACAGAAGAAGAATTGTTAGCAATG
Source organism: Lentimicrobiaceae bacterium (assembly GCA_015061295.1). GTDB lineage: Bacteria > Bacteroidota > Bacteroidia > Bacteroidales > F082 > Limimorpha. The sequence continues at coordinate 22,815 of SUWU01000030.1, read as the reverse complement.
TATAACAAGGCTATGACTATTGAAGTAGAGCCTTATGTGGAAGAAGTATTCGAAGGTCCTATAGTAGCAGAACTTCCAGTACCAGGAACTGTCAAGAAAGAAAAGACCGACAAAGTGTTAGGCACAACAGAATGGACACTCAGCAACGGTATGAAAGTCATCTACAAACAAACCACTTTCAAAGACGATGAAATCAGAATGAGCGCATATAGCCAAGGCGGTTTAACAGCACTCCCACAAGATGATCCTTACACACTCCAAGTATTAGGCGACATCATCACCTTAGGTGGTGTTGGCGAATTTAGCGCGATAGATCTTCCTAAAGTCTTAGCAGGTAAAAAGGTCAACGTATCACCTTATATCAGCACATACTCAGAAGGAATGAGCGGCAGCTGTTCTCCTAAAGATTTAGAGACAATGATGCAACTCGTTTACTTATATTTCACAGCACCACGCGCCGACGAAGAAGCCTTCACATCAGAGATGCAACGCACCAAAGCTATGTTGAAGAACATGGAACTTAACCCAATGATAACTCTATCTGACTCATTAAATAAAGTCATGTACAACGATCACCCATTGGTAAAGAGAATGACAGCTGAAGACTACGACAAAGTAGATTACGCCAAAGCAATGGAGATGTACAAAGATCGTTTTGCAGATCCTAACAACTTCACATTCATTTTCGTTGGCAACATCGATGTTGAAACATTCAAACCTTTGGTTGAACAATATTTAGCTTCCTTAAATAAAAACAAACGCAAAGACAATTGGAAGAATGTGGGTATTGAAATAACAGAAGAAGACTACGTGACACATTATCAGAAAGAGATGAAAGACGCTAAGACATCAGTATATATGATTTACAATGGCGATATGAAATACAACCTTAAGAATCAAGTTTACATGTCTGTTCTTTCCGACGTACTCGACATCGTTTATACAAAGACCATCCGCGAAGAACAAGGTGGCACTTATGGTGTTGGCGTGATGGGAACTGTCAACAACAGACCTAACGATAACTTCAAATTCCTCATCGCTTTCGATACAAATGACGAAGTCTATGCAACATTGATGGACATCGCTAAGGCTGGTCTCAGAGACATGGCAGAAAATGGTCCAAGACAAGAAGATCTCTCTAAGGTTTTGGAAAACAAACTCAAGAAGAGAACAGAACAACTTCAAGAAAATGCTTTCTGGACAAATGCTATCATATCAAACGAAGCTGACGACATCGACATCTTAACAGAATATGAAGAAATAATTAATGGCATCACTGTTGAATCACTTGCCGATTTCACTAAACAAATCTTAAAAGGTAACTTAAAAGAAGTGGTTCAGCTTCCAGCTAAATGATAATTTACAATTAACAATTTACAGTTAACAATTAAGGACAAAATTGTTGACTGTAAATTGTTGATTTTGATAATAACAATAATTTTAAAACAATATTTTATGACAGAAAAGATTCAAACTTTACGCGACTCGGCAGCCATGAGATGGATTGCTTTGTTGCTTTTGGCATTTGCGATGTTCTGTTCATATGTGTTCATGGACATCCTCTCCCCTATCAAAGACCTCATGCAATCGGAAAGAGGTTGGGACTCTACAGCATTTGGAACGATGCAAGGTGCTGAGACATTCTTGAATGTATTCGTATTCTTCCTCATTTTCGCAGGTATCATCTTAGACAAGATGGGTGTTCGTTTCACCGCTGTTTTGTCGGGAGCAGTCATGTTTGTCGGTGCTCTCATTAAGTATTATGCCATATCAGAGAGTTTCTTTGGTAGCGGTTTGGAGAAATGGTTCACAGAAAACCTTAACTACATCCCTGTTTTTGAGGAGTTAGGCGTATCACCATTCTATAGAGGAATGCCTGCATCAGCCAAGTTGGCAGCCATCGGCTTCATGATATTCGGTTGCGGTGTTGAAATGGCTGGTATTACCGTTTCTCGTGGTATTGTAAAATGGTTCAAAGGCCGTGAGATGGCATTGGCAATGGGTTCAGAAATGGCATTGGCACGTCTCGGCGTCGCTACATGTATGATCTTCTCCCCTATGTTTGCCAACCTCGGTGGTAAAGTAGATGTATCTCGTGCTGTTGCTTTTGGCGTTGTATTATTGTGCATCGCACTTATCATGTTCGTAGTTTATTTCTTCATGGATAAGAAATTAGATTCACAGACAGGCGAAGCAGAAGAGAAAGACGACCCATTCAAGATCAGTGACATCGGCAAGATATTGTCAAGTTGGGGTTTCTGGTTAGTCGCACTTCTCTGCGTACTCTATTATTCAGCTATTTTCCCATTCCAGAAATACGCTGTTAACATGTTACAATGCAACCTCACTTTCACAGAACCAACAGGATTCTGGGCTTCAGAGGCAGTTACTATCGTACAATATGTAATCATGTTAGCTGTTGCAGCTTGTTCATTTGCAAGCAACTTCTCAAAGAATAAAGGTTTAAAATATGGCTTAATGGCAGCTGCTATCGTTTGTTTAGTAGTTTATTGCTACATGGGTTATATGCGTGGCTCAGCAGCATCTGTATTCGCTGTATTCCCATTGTTGGCTGTAGCCATCACTCCTATCCTCGGCAATTATGTTGACCACAAAGGAAAAGCAGCTTCAATGTTGATGATTGGTTCATTATTGCTCATCGTATGCCACCTCACTTTCGCTTTCATCTTACCTTTATTCAAAGGTCAAGCAGTTGGCGGCATCATAGTAGCTTACGTAACAATCTTGGTATTAGGCGCATCATTCTCATTAGTACCAGCAGCATTATGGCCAAGCGTTCCTAAGTTGGTTGACGCTAAGGTTATCGGTTCAGCATACGCTTTGATATTCTGGATTCAAAACATCGGATTATGGTTATTCCCATTATTAATAGGTAAGATCTTAGACAAGACAAATCCTGGCGTAACAGACCCAATCGCTCTCAACTACACATGGGCATTGGTGATGTTAGCATGTTTAGGTATCGCCGCTCTCATCATCGGTATTATCTTGAAGAGAGTTGACGCTAAGAAACATTTAGGATTGGAATTACCAAACATCACAGAAGAATAAGACTATAAGTCAATGAGTAGAGACGTCATGATTAAATGGCGTCTCTTCTTTTATTTAGCTTGAAAAGCTTATATAGATACAACGTATGGAACGCCATATGACAAAAAAAACGTCTCGGAATCTCGAGACGTTTTGGTGTGGAAACTGCTGGGGTCGAACCAGCGACCTCCTGCTTGTAAGGCAGGCGCTCTAAACCAACTGAGCTAAGCTTCCATTAAAATCAAGAACCTATTTCCTTGTGTTTTGCGAGTGCAAAGATACAAATCTTTTTCAATCGTGCAACATAATTTTTAAAATTATTTTATTTTTTTATTTAACATTAAAAGTCAATATATTATAATTAATTTTTATTAAGAAATCTTCTTTATAACAAAGATTGTTAACAATTATTAAGAGATTTTATTAATATTTTATCACATTTTAATTAATTTACATATTTCTCATAAAATAATCTTCTCACCTATTCCATAAAAGATATTTTATGATTATATTTGCAAGTGATAACAAAACTTAAATTCATATCTTTGTGTACAATTTAAAAATAATTCATTATGACTTTAGACGAATCAAAAATAAGAGAAGCTTTTGAAGAGAAAAACTGGACTGAGATAAAATCACAAGACTCATGGTCGGTTTTCAAAATTATGTCGGAGTTTGTCACTGGCTACGAAACTCTTTCTAAGATAGGACCTTGCGTCGCCATATTCGGATCGGCACGAACAAAACCCGATAACAAATATTATAAGATGGCTGAAGAAGCCGCTTATCTTTTAGTCAAGAAAGGCTTCGGCATCATCACAGGCGGCGGTCCTGGAATAATGGAAGCTGGCAACAAAGGAGCGCACTTCGGCGGCGGCAAAAGCGTCGGTCTCAACATAGTGCTTCCTCACGAACAGAAACCTAATCCTTTCATCGACCAAGATAAAAACATCAACTTCGATTATTTCTATGTAAGAAAGACGATGTTCATGCGCTACGCCCAAGGTTATATCGCATTTCCTGGTGGCTTCGGCACGTTAGACGAACTCTCGGAAGCAATCACATTGATACAGACAAACAAGCTCATCTCCTTCCCTATCATCATGGTTGGAAAAGAATATTGGGAACCTCTCAACGACTGGTTCAAGAACTCATTGTTGAAAGAAGGCATGGTAAGCGAAGAAGACTTCGACATCTTCCACATCGTCGATACAGTGGAAGAAGCCGTTGCTATCATCGAAGAGTTCTATCATAAATACGCTTTGAAACCGAACTTTTAATTAATGACAACTATTGTATGCATCGATACATAGAGATACCTATTAATATCATAAGCATCGAGGGTGACGGTTTTCATCTTATCGCAGAAGGCCTGATTAACGGCAAGTCAGCTCGTTTTGTCGTTGACACAGGAGCTTCGAGGACGGTCTTCGACAAGGAAAGGATTTTAGACTACATCGACAATCCTGAGTTTTCTGAGAAAGATGGAATTTCAGCAGGCATAGGAGGTACCGACATTTCGAGTTTTATATTTAAATTAGAAGAATTAAGTTTCGGAGAACTGTCTATAAAAGATTATCAAGCTGTTGCGATGGATTTATCTAACGTAAATAATTCATACGCGATGCTTAATATCCCTCCCGTTGATGGAGTTATAGGCGGTGACTTACTGTATAAGCACAAAGCCGTCATAAGTTATAAGTTAAAGAAAATGCGTCTCACACCAAAACAATGACTATGGCAAAGATTTTAGTTATCGACGACGAAGCTGCTATCCGTCGCATCTTAAAAGAGATTTTAGAACACGAGCAATATCAAGTCGATGATGCTGTTTCTGCCATCGAGGCACTTCCTTTAGTAAAAGAAAACGAGTACGATGCCATATTATGCGACATCAAGATGCCACAGATGGATGGCATTGAATTTCTTGAAGAAGCGAAAAAAATCAGCGACGCGCCTGTCATCATGATCTCTGGTCACGGCACAATAGACACTGCCGTTGAAGCCATAAAAAAAGGAGCCTTCGACTATATATCAAAACCGCCAGATTTGAATCGTCTGCTCATCACCTTGCGTAACGCCTTGGATAAATCACAGCTGATGACAGAGACGAAAGCCTTGAAGAAGGTAGTAAATCGCAAGTATCAGATGATAGGCAGCTCCGCACCGATGAATGAGATTCATGATATTATTGAGAAGGTAGCACCTACTAATGCACGTGTGCTTATCGAAGGAGAGAACGGCACAGGAAAAGAATTGGTGGCGCGGCAACTACACGAACTTAGCAACCGTTCCTTCGCTCCTTTCATAGAAGTAAACTGTGCGGCGATACCTTCTGAGTTGATAGAGAGTCAGCTCTTCGGTCATGAGAAAGGCTCGTTCACCTCAGCCATCAAGATGAAGAAAGGCGACTTCGAGCTTGCCAACAATGGCACTTTATTCCTTGACGAAATCGGCGACATGAGTCTCTCGGCACAAGCTAAAGTATTGAGAGCCTTGCAAGAAAACAAGATTACGCGTGTAGGAGGTGAGAGTGAGATAAATGTCAATGTAAGGATTATCGCTGCTACGAATAAGAACCTGAAGGAGGAGATACAGAAAGGCAATTTCAGAGAAGACCTCTATCACAGACTAAGTGTGATAATCATCAATGTTCCGCCGTTGCGCGACAGGTTAGACGACATTCCAGAGTTGGTAGGATATTTTGTGGAGAATATCACATCAGAGATGGGAAAAGCCGCCCCAACTTTTACGCAAGACGCGATAGAAGAACTGCAGAAATATCGTTGGACAGGCAACATTCGCGAGTTGCATAATGTCATAGAGAGGTTAGTGATTTTATGCGGTAATGAGATTAGCGGCGAAGAAGTAAAGAAGTTTACAATTTACAATTAACAATGTACAATTAACAGTTATTTTTTATGAATAATTAATAGAAATCAATTAATCCAAGACCAAAATCATGAAATCAAACGATAGTGTAATTTTAGTTAAGAGCAAAGATTTTGCTTTGCATATTATTGATTTATACAAACACTTATGCTATGAAGAAAAAGAATTTGTTATTTCAAAACAACTTCTTCGTTGTGGCACAAGTATAGGAGCCAATGCAAGAGAAGCGTCATTCGCTCAATCGAAGGCAGATTTTATAGCGAAGTTATCAATTTCGTTAAAGGAATCAGGTGAGACAGAATATTGGCTTGAGTTATTATTAGAGAGTAGATATATAAGTAAAGAACAATTTGATGTCGTTTATTATAAAAACAAAGAACTAATAAAGATTATCACAAGCATCATAAAAACAACAAAGACAAATAATTACAGATAATAAACTGTTAATTGTCAACTGTTAATTGTTCATTGAAAAAAAGTTGTATCTTTGCAAAACAAACAAAACAATCAATTGTTAATTGTTAATTGTTAATTGTTAATTGTTAATTGTTAATTGTTAATTGTTAATTGTTCATTGTTCATTGTTCATTGACATGGGGTTGACTGGTTTTGACAGCTTGTAGAATGGTCATGTAAGCATGCTGAGCCGTGCAGTGAAGCTCATAAATCTTAGCTGCGAAAAATTAATTGGCGAAAATAACTACGCTCTCGCTGCTTGATCGAAGAACAGTAGATCGTTGCTTTATTCATTTACGAGGTAGATGAACGAGACATCTCGCGGATGGACTTTCCTGATTCCGGTCCGGGAACGAGGTGCTCATCAAATTCAGGATAGCGATGCGGAGGCTCTGGTCGCATAGCGAAATTTAAGAGATAAGGTCAAGTTTAGGGTGTCTGTTTCCTTGCTTGGCTCGACAATCAACAACAGAATAAGCATGTAGAAAGCATGGGTGTTCCTTGTTTGGACGAGGGTTCGACTCCCTCCAGCTCCACTTAAGGGGATATATGCGATATTGAACAAGAATTACATACACACCTCGCGAGACATAGCATTTCTTATTTCTCGCTGAAAACAAACGACTTACAGAATTTGAATTTGCGACAGGTAACGATTTAGAAACAAGCAAAGTTCCATTATCTGTCTTATTCTGCATTATTCAAAAGAACGCTTTTTCTATGTGCAAAGGTAACTATTTATTCTGGAATGGATATAATTCATGAGTCAAAATGTCGATAACTAATAATTGGCTACCGACATTTTCATTAATTTATGTTATCTTGATTTTATTATTTCCAAAACATCCAGTAGATTTTCTCGTTCTAAGTCTATTTTGTAAACAGAATCAGCACAGCCATTTTCTTTTAAGACAGATAATTCAGCATTCGTTATGTAATCGTCAAGCCAGATGAATTCGGAACTGAAATCTATTGCATCTGTTTTTAATGCGCCCCACATCGTAGGTTTAATGAATTTCAACTTTTCTATAACTATATCAGTAAAATACTCTGATAAATATTCTATAGTAGGAGCAGTATCTCCCTTGCAATGCGTTGTCAGCCAATGTTATTTCCATTTCTCCCTGTTATGTTCTTATACATTCCAATAAGTAGAGTACTCTATGTTGTTCTCCGTTAGCCATGCGAGCATATTATTATATGAAGCATATCCATCTTACGAGAACCTGTCGTACATATAACGAACGATTGCTTTTTCGCTTTTGGCATTGTTGCACAACTTCATCAATTTGGGCATTTCATCTTCTGGTATGGAGTGAATTGTTTCAATAAAGCCATCCTCTCGGAATTTATAATCAATTTCAGAACCCCAATTATTTTTATATAGCGTTAAGCGCATTCTACGGCATGCAATCCAGAAGTGACTTCCTACTCTTTGTTTGTCAATATCCGGAGATTCTAAGTCATTAAAGAAATCAACCGAAGCAGTACCTTCTGCATATTTAATAGGCGTTCTTTTATTTGTAATACTAATAACTACCATAGCTATAAGAACTATTACTTGTACTATAATCTTTATTTCTAGCATAATTAAAGCTATTTGTATTTAGTAAAAATTCTTCTTATCTATAATTATCAATTATTTCTCTCAATACATGAAGACAGGTCAAGATAATCACATTTACCTTTCATAATTAATTCTATATATTTTGTCAACATTCGACCTTTAATAGAACCTTCATTTAATCTGATTGTATTGAAATAAAATGGATGAGGATTTTTCCCGTCTATACGAAAATAGACAAACTTGTCTTGATAATAATCAATGGTAATTTTACGAATTCCTTCTTCTTGCATTGGAATACTTGCATCAGAAGTGAGTATATAATGCCCATTTTGCTTCCCGACATACAGTTCTTTATGTTGTAAACTAACATCTTTATCCAATCTGCCGACAACCTTATCTTTTCCACACCAGAGACACTCCTTCCTAATATTTTCATAGCAATGACCATTAGGACATATCTTCCAACGAGGATCCTTCATCTCTTCGCTAACTCGCTCATGTTCTTTTCTCTCTGCCTCTTGTTTGGCTCTAACCTCTAACATTTCGTAGTAGTTATCAATGCGTACAGTATATCTATTACCCCTTTTGCACTCTATTTCCATATAACTGTTTCTATCCGATTTAGGAATTAGAGCCATACATTCCTTAAAATTACCAAGATTGCGGTAAAGTTCAGCCAATAACATTCGTTCTTCCCGATTGTCTTTGTTTAATAAATTCAATAATGCAAGGCAATTGCTCTTGTACTCTTTAGAATCAAGAAGGTTATAATTAGCTCTTAAATCTTCAGAGGGCGAATCTACAAAAATTCTTCTTGTGACTCTATCATTATAACTTCGCCAGATCATTAATCGAATATATAATTCTGTTTCCGGGAAAACATCTATTGCTCTATATAAATCATCCATTGACAGATGTTCGCATTCGTAATAGCGAGGTGAAGGTTTAGCCTCTCTCCTTGTCCCCGAAATTAAACTTTTCCATTTTTCCCATAGCGAGATTTTTGCAATCTCCTCAAAAGGTTCTAATCGGCTTAACATAAGGATAGTTCCGCACCCTCCACATTTGGTAATATTGGGGTACTCTGGCAACATTGGAGCAAACATTTTCCCGTCAGAATACACCTTTGCTCCAAACGTATTCCCACTTCGTAAACTATACGAGTGTAAATTGGCTCCACAAACGGGGCATTTATAAAATAAATCCGGTCCAAGTATCATAATGTCAATTATATAATTTTCACTAATTTATATCTATCTCCATCAAGTTGTATCATATTGGCGGGGTTCTATTTATTATTATTTTTCCTACATCAATGGGCAGAACCCATTTTCCCACGTCAGTAGTTTGTTTATTTATTATCTAATAACCAAATTATCTTAACGTTATATATTTCTGACGATCCACCATATTATCATTAATGTCAGATAAACATACACTGTTATTTTATTATAGCAAAAATTCTTTAAACGAATTAACTTGTCCTTCGGATCAAACCACGTGACTATAATTAATGAAATTGCATATGGTAATGATATTATTAAAAACGGATTATAATAAAACGCTGCTTTAAGATTAAGATGCAACAACTGATAGGCTGCTCTTTGAATTCCACATGAAGGACATTGGTAGCCTGTAATCAAATAAAACGGACATTTAGGGAACCATATTGAATCTTCTGGGTTGAAGAAAAACAATATGGTACCTAATGTCAATATTATTGTAATTAAGATTAATATTTTCTTAATATCCCATTCCAATGGCTACTCCAACAACAACGTAATAAATAATGTTTATAATCACGACAACAGCTCCTAATCCAAATGACCACCAGAACCATGTTCTCGCCTTTCGAGCAGCTTCATTGGCTCCATTATGATCTCCAGATGCCCATAAGCCATCAACTTTTGATGCATTTACAATAGATGCTATACCCAAAGGAAGGCAACAAAAGATTGTCGATAAAATTGCCCAAACCATGAAACTATCAGGTTTTGTACCTCCAGGTGGTGGAGGAAGAGGATCTCCGTCACCACCAGGTCCAAAATAAGTCTGCCATGGCAAAGTCGTATTACCAATTCTAACTATATCATTTGGGTTCAGCTTTACCTCACCGTGACGTTTTGTTCCATTAACAAACGTACCATTAAGAGAATTTGTATCAATTATGGTATAATTACCATAATCATCTTTAATAATTTGACAATGTGCTCTTGATACATTAGGGTCATCTACATTAACATCATTAGTTGAACTACGACCAATTTTTACTATTTTCATATCTCTATTTTTTATGGGTTCTATTTATTAAACTTTATCATAAAAACAGGCAGAACCACATTTAACCTGTAAATACGATTATCATTTCTAATTCTATTTTACGACTGGACGAATGCTTAATCCACAATATTTAGCAATATTTCCATTATATACATTATCAGCATCCATACAAGAGCAAATAGCACCATCTTGTCTTGGGGTTGAACTCCATAAATAAGAGACTTCTCCACTGTCATAACATACATCATCTTGATAACCTCCTGCAAATGGAATAAATATTGAGTTACCATTCCTGCCTATAACTCTATAACCTCTCACGCCATTTAATGAAGATAATTCCCATTCGCAATTATTCTGTAGCTCAGAAAACTCCGTTGATGAAGGCAATCTCCAATCACCTCCCCAAATTGCTTTAGCAGCGTCATACATTGTTATTTCAGATATGTCGTATATTACTTCCATATCAATTGCGACAGAATTTTCAAATGTATAAGTTGACTTTTGATTTATCTCAGCCCATGCATAATAATTACCATATTGTTCTGGGGAATTAGCTCCAACATTACATGTAGCCCACTTCAGACCACTCGGCAATCCTAAATCGACATAATAATGTCCGTTCGATTTTCCCGTAGCTCCAACCGCCTTGAGTTCTTTCTTTAACTTTTCATATTCAGCATTATTCTTATCTACTTCAGTAATTTTATTGCTAACGTTTTTGTCGAAGAAAGATGAGTATCTTGTATTTTTATACCTCTTCTCTATTTCTAATGCTTGGTTAAATTCTTTTTTAGCCTTATCAAACATATAGCTCCTTTCATAATTGACACCATCTATCACATGTTTAAGATACTTTTCCTTATCGTTAGAAAATGCTTCCCTTTCATCTACCTTCATAAGTGATCTGTATGCGTCACCACGAAAAACTCCTATAGAATACAATAACGGATATTGTTCTTGCATAGATAATGCGACATTATAACTATGACGGGCATCCTCAAAATTCTCATTATCAAAAAAACGATCTCCAATAGTCATGTATGAACTATGAATGTCATATTTCATATAAGTCCAATATGACAAATAACCAATGCCACCCAACAATATAAGCACAAATAATACCCTAAGGAAAACATTCTTCTTTTTTTTAGGCTGTGGTTCGACGGGTTTGATGCTTACCTCTTCGCCACCGTCATCGGAAGGACTAATATTTAGCATATCATCCATAAACTCCTGTATTGTCTGGTGACGGTCTTTAGGGTCGAGCGCCATTGCCTTCATAATCGTTCTATTGGCATTATCCGGAACGTTCTGACACAACTCTTTCGGCTCCTTCAATTTCTCTATCGTACGTGTAGCAGAATCTATAGGCTCAATGCCTGTAAGTGCAAAGTATAGCGTTGCTCCTAACGCATATATATCTGTAAAAGAGCCTTTCAGACTGCTCTTATGATATTGCTCTGGCGGCGCATAACCTCTAGTAAACATCGACGTATGTGATTGTATCTTATCATGTTCAAATGCTCTTGCGGCGCCAAAGTCTATCAATATAGCCTTATATTCTGATGTTATCATTATATTCTCTGGCTTTATGTCGCGATGGAGAATATGTTGCTTATGCAAAAAATCTATTGCATTGGTAATTTGTCCAATATAATTTATCGCAACATCATATGGCATTGGGCCTTCGTTTTCAACGATTTTCTGAATATTTTCACCCGTAATGAACTCCATCACCATATACGATGTATTGTTCTCATCAAAGACATCTATCACTTCTACAATATTAGGATGTCTCAACATCGCCAACATCTTTGCCTCGTTAACGAATGCTATTCTATACTTCTCATAAAGTTCTGATGTCATTCCTTGAGGGAAGACTGTTTTCATCATTGTATTCCGGTTACATTTTCCCGATGGAAAATATTCTTTGATACAAACGGTCCTATTTAAACCTACTTGAACAGCCTTATAGGTAATACCGAACCCGCCCTCGCTTATTTTCTTCTCTATGACATATTTACCGTTACTAAGAGTAGTATCAGGTTGTAACTCTAAATAATTTTGTAGATTTTCGTTGTTATCCATAACTATCTTATTTTCTTTTTCTTCATATAATCTCTTATGCACATACCGAATTCTTCGCAAGATTGGTATCTGTGCTCTGGCTCTTTCGCCATGGCTCTCTCGACAATATATTGCAATTCTTCTCCTATCATGGGGTAATATTTTTTCATAATAGGTACGGGAGCAAATTTTATCATATTTCTTAACACCTCTTTAGAATCTGACATAAAAGGCAGTGTTCCCGTTAACATTTCAAACAAAAGAATACCTAATGCAAACACATCTGTATATTTACCACAATTCCTTTTTTCAAACTGTTCTGGAGGCATATATGCGAAAGTGCCGAATCCTGTGCCAGTAGATGTCACACAAGAATTTGTCATACGTGAAGCTATACCCAAATCTATAAGTTTTATTCTACCATCTGGCAAGAGCATTACATTATTGGGTTTTATATCAAGATGAAGCAAACCATTATTAATGCCTAATGATGGAATTTTGCAATTATGAAGATATGCAACCGTATCTAATATCTCCAGGAACATTGGCAATGCCTTATTTTCTGGAATCAATCCGACCTCATTATATATGTAATTTTCCAAATCTCTTCCTTGAATAAATTCCATTACGAGATAAAGTTGGCCCGTATTCGGATCTTCAATGAAATCCTTAAGCTGTGGAATGTTAGGATGAGGTTTTGGATAATGAAGATATAGGTATAACTGTGTCTCAAAATTTCTAAAATTATCTTTGATAATTTGATTTTTTGTTGCTTTGACTTTCAATTCTTTAATTGCAACAGGAAAACCAGAACGAAGATCTATCCCCCAGAACACACGTGCCGTACCACCTTCTGCTATGAGATGGTCTATATGATAGAGCGGTAATTTTGGAAAATCATTCATATATTATATTATTTGCTGATCACCTGCAATCATTCTATATTTTCATTCTCTTGTTCTGTCGCTCGCTCCATTCCAGAAGGTTGTTGTATTTGTTCTTCTTCTGTAGGTTCAGGCATATTCTTTACATTCTTAATAGATTTAATGACTTTCTTCTTGCCTTCGTTGTTGGCATTTTTGAAATGAGACTTCAATGTCTCTTTGTCTTTACTCTTTAGTTCCATATCTTCACAGACGCTCTTTATTTTAGCACTGTTTAATGAAGATAACAACTCATAAAACTCCTCTGTCAGTTGTTCACTTTCTTCAGCTTCTGCTTTGGCTTCGTTTGCCGCATTCTGAGCATCGGCAACTTTTTTATTAGCTTCAAACACTTCTTTTTCAGCATCAGCTTTTGCTTTTGCCGCCGCCTCTTTTGCATCTGCGACTTTTTGATTAGCAGCTATTACTTCTTCTTGTGCTTTTTCTGCAGCTTCCTTTGCTTCTTCAGCTTTTATATTTGCAGCGTTCACCTCTCTTTTTGCCTGTTCTTCAGCTTTTTGTTTTGCTTCTTCTGCTACTCGTGCTTCTTCTTTCGCGGCACTTTCTTGTTCTTTTGCTCTGTTAGCTTCTTCTTTTGCGACGTCCTTTGCTTTATTGGCTTCCTTAGTTTCCTCTATATAAGTTTTAGTTACCTTGTCAAAAGAAGCTTCTCTGTATTGCTCATTTTTCTTGTTGTTATATACTATTACAGCAATAACACCAATGAGCACACATATCAATATTGAAGAAATAATAATATATAATTTCTTATTAGACGTTCCTGGTTCCTTACCATCTTCGTCGCTGTCATCTGAACCAAAATATGTTTCCCACGATAATGTGGTATATCCTATCACAATTGTATCACCTTTATGTAATTGAACTTTTCCAGTAATACGGTTTCCGTTAACATAAGTGCCATTGGTTGAATCTAAATCTATTACATAATAATCACCATTATCATCGTTTATAATTTGTAAATGACTTCTGCTAACTTTACTGTCTTCAATTACGATATTGTTATTGTCTTTTGAGCGACCTATTGTTATTACTTTCATGACTATATTATTTTTTGGTTATTATTATTAGTTTCTGATTAGGCTGAATTTGTTCAGTATTTTCAATACCGTTACAGATTTCGACATCATTAATACTTACTTGATATTCATTACTAATATCGTTCAATATATCACCTTTTTTCACTGTGTGTAGTTCAAAGTCAAAGGAATCCTTATTTTTCTTAATTATGTATTCTTTATCAGCTATTACTTTATCAGAATTTAATTCATTCCATTCCATAAAATCACTTTTTTCTATCTTGAACAGTTCTATTATTTTATTCAAATAAAAACCAGTCTTATTCTTGAATTTTATCACATACATGTCTCCTATGGGTTCTATGCGCGTAACACCAAATGGAAAATTATTGTTATTGTCTCTTGTAAAAGTCTTTTTTATTGTACCTGTATTTTTATCTTGTCTTGTACATGATGAATTAGTTTCCTCTGATTTATCCGTTTCACTTTCTTCATTTGATGTATTTGATACTAGTTCAAGTTTCTCATCAGTTAGTTTTGAATCCGTATCTAAATATTCACGATAGATTTTAATATTCTTATAGGTTTCTTTGTACTTAGATTCTTTATATATTTTATCTAATCTATCTTTACTACCAAAAAGATCTTCAATTTTGAAGTTAATATTTTCTTTATCGGCAGGACTCAGGTCCCCATCATCAAGGATCTTTTGTTTCCCTATCCAACTATTTAACTCTTTAAGTTTATTTTCATTCTTGTTTTCTTTGATGACTGGAATGGTAATCAGAAATACTATAACAAGTAACAATGGAATAAGAATAAAAGCAAGTTTTTTTATTGGGAACGGTGGCTTTTGTTTTCCTCCTCCTTCTGATGTACCTGGATCAATTTGTTTCTTTGGGTTATACGATGTAAACTCACTATTTTGCCAAGGACTGTTGTCTATATTTATCAGTTCTAATGTACAATTATCTTGTCCGCCTGGATAGCCAGGTTCACCTTGCATCGCAAGATTTATAAGCAACTCACCTTTCTTTTCGAGAGAGACATCTTGCTTCATCACCTGCAATATTGTATTGTCGCTTATCATACCATTAAGGCCGTCAGTGCAAATCAAAAAAGTATCTCCATTCTTAGGGTGAACAACATCCACTGTCGGAGTCATATCAGGTCTTATGCCTAATGCTTTAAGAATACGATTCTTATTAGGATGATGTTCCGCTTCATCATCTGAAATCTGACCTGCATCGACCAAGTTTTGTACATAAGAGTGATCTTTGGTAATACGATGCAACTGTTTCTCCTTGCCTAAATACAGATATATACGACTATCGCCAACATGTGCGATGTATGCTTCATTATCCTTCAATATGACAATACAAGCTGTTGTCCCCATTCCCCTAAATTCAGGATTTGCACTGGCAAAACCTATAATTTGCATATTTGCATATTGTATGGCATCATTAAGAGCCTGCGGAATGTTATCATACTTTTCCTTTTTAAAATATTCGATTATGCTATCTACTGCTATTGAAGAAGCCTTTGCTCCACCAACATGACCGCCCATGCCGTCGCAAACTACAAAGACATCTCCGTTTGGAGTCATCATTGCCATGTCATGGCTGTCTTCCTGCGCTGTTCTTACGTTGCCGATAACACCTTTCTTAAAGACATTATTGGTATTTATTGTTGTTAAACTCATAACTGTATATTTGTTAATTAATTATTTTTTTATGTTAAAGTCATCCAACTTCTTTTATCCATCCAGTCACAATCATCTTGCTTTAATATTGGGGAATTGGCAAGTACTTTTAATAAATATTTTAATTCGTTTGTACTAAGAAATACCTTCTGTTTTTGTTTACCCGTATAACCATTAACATAAGTTTCGATTTCTACGCCTGACAAATGAAGACCGTACAATTCACCCAAACCTGCAGTGCGACTATATATATGGCTTTCGTGCGATACTTTAACAGATGTATGTTTATTTCCTAAATCACGATAACCTATATTCTGAGTCATATTTATGTTAAAATCATGACCACAATTGTCGCATCTGCCATTCCAATTGTAGTTCCACGGAATTCTTCCATCATCACAATTACCAACGGAACCTATCATTAAATTTGCAGGTTGGCATAAATTCTCTATTTTTCTTATCGGTCTTCCACAATGAGGACATGATGGAACGTTTTCTGTCATAGCAAATGTAGGATACAACCTTGTTTTTTTATCATCTTGAGGCGGGCAATAAGGACATTCCTCACCTTGATAATAATGTCCGTTAGGACAGACTTTCATTGTTTTATTGTTGTTCATAAATCATAAATGTTATAAAAACTATAGGTTATACTAAACATAAAACGTTATCACCACTTCTCCAAGTCCAATTTTATCATTGCCTTTTAATATTTCTCTATCAACAAAACAACCATTTACAATCACCTTATTTGTCTGGCTTTTGTTTATAATCTCAAAGGCTGTTCCATTAAAAATCACCTCAGCATGATGTCTTGAAACCGTTGGTTTATCTATAATCAAATCGTTATCTTCTTCTCTACCAATTTTTATAAAAGGTTTGTTAATATCATATACAAACTTTTCCGATCCTGTATTACATGTCATACGTGGATACAGATTCTTGGTTCTCATAAGATTTGTAAGTCTTTTTTCCTCTGCTTCTCTTTCCTGTCTTTCTTCTTCAAGTTGTCTTGCAGCTTCTTTAGCCTCGTATTTTTCCTGATCAATCTTACGTTGTTCTTCTAATCTCTTTGTCTCCTCTTGCTGTTGAATTATCAATTCCTGTTGTTGAGCAGTTTTTTTCTTTGACTGTACAATAAACACTATCAATAGTGTTATCAAGACAATAATAACTATTAGGATAATGATAAATAATGCTGTATTTTGTTTTATCCAGCTTCCTAATGTCATCGGTGGAGGCAATAATTGTTCTTGAATCTCAACTCCGTTAACTGAAAGATTTATCATTCTGGCTTCCTCTCCTCTTCTTGCATTAGAGACAAATGTTATTTTATAATCATTACCTTGATACCTTTTTCTAATCTGAGGATATAATTCAACCAAATCTGAAGTTACTGTGGTAACAGCTTGATCCATTGACGTATCATCCTTTGTTCTGTATGATTTAAAAGTTCCATACGTACTCTTAGCAAAACCTTCAGAATTTGCGGCAACGCCTGATTTATACGCATATTGTATTATATAAACAGGTATATGTAAATCTTGTGCTTTTTTAAGAACCTGACTTTCGGAGTCAGATCCAGAGTTCTCCATAGGATATCCAGCTGTAAAGACAATAATGGATTTTGTTCCATGTAGCGGAGCTAATATTTCCATGCATTCTCTAATTGCAGTGTACATATCAGAGCGATGAGGGAACTCAGGATATCTCTCAGAACTATGTCTGTAATTTTGTATGTTATTCAAAATCACATTTCTATCTGTAATAAAACCATCTGTGACCTTATTTAACGCAGAAGGATTATTTTTTCTTCTGTTAAATGCATATATCGCAAATGATTCATCATTACTATATTTTACTTTATTAAAGAAATTGATTAAGGCTGTTTTTGTGAAATTAAATTGCTCATATCCGTTATGAGCCATATCTTCCCATAAGATTATAGTATGTTGATCCGTTTTATAAACACCATTGTTAATATGGTTAAACCGAAAATCACGAGTGTAACCAGCTTCTTTGAGATACAAGAAATTTGTCTTGTTAAGTTTCTCCGGATTATTACTATGATAAATAAATGAAACTTCTGGAAAGTTCTCCATATTAAATCCATTAATTGTTCCCTTTTGCTGCCCATTAACACATAAACTTATGGCAAGTATGGCTATAACGAATATTCTTTTCATATTATCAAACTTTTAGAGTCTTATAATTAGTGAAAAAATTATAATGATGTCCTGAATTTAAATATGGTTTTACCAACACAAATTATATCGCCATCATTCAAATATCTTGGATTAAGTTCTATGTCTTCATCATTGACATATGTGCCATGTGATGATTGTTGATCTGTTATAGAATATTTTCCTGCTCTGTATAAAATGACCGCATGTTTGGCAGATACTCTTCCATCATTGACACTAACATTACAATCCATGTCTCTTCCTATTATATTACGACCCTCAAATAATTTGTAGTCCATACCCAACGGATCGTTAGAATATGTCACCAACCAACCTACTAATTTTCTAGAAAATCGTGGAGTTGAATTTACTCCTAAACCATCACTGTTAAGATCCGTAAAATCCGTCCCGAATTCGGTTCCTTTGTGTGGATTAGTTCTACGACCTCCGCCATTATTTATGACTTCTGTTTTTGAAGTTTGGGATCCGTCACCTTGAGGAACTGTTTTATTATTATCATTAATAGAATTGGATTCTGGAACCGTTACCGTTGATGTTGAATTGCCACTTCCTTTGCAATAAGGACATGTTGCTCCTTGATAGTAATGTCCATTAGCACACTGCTTAAATTCACCTGTGTTTGGGGTGTCCTGAAAAATTTCTGTTTTTTTTGTACTCATAAGTCAAAAATTTAATTGTTAATTTAATAATGTCTATTGATATTCAGATTTCCATTTCGCTTTATAGACATAAAAAAAGTGCGGACTTGACTTATTTGCATTTCTGAGGTATCGCCAAACACCTATGAGTACACAAATAAGAAAGTCCGCACAAACGCGCGAAGCTTCACTTGATTGCAACGTACTCATTATCCTTAACTTTGGCGATTTTCAGAAATGAACTTACAATAAGCAAAAACTTACTTCAATATGTCTTTATAAAATTTTTACATCATTTTTTTACTCCTATTTTTCATCGTGACAAATGTAAATATTTTTATCACATAAAAACAAATAAAAAATCAATAATTTTAAAATTTATTGACATATCGACGCGAATGCACGGAACTTTCTTCTACAAAACTACATATACTTATATACTTTTGTCAAGTACTTTCTTTGAAAAGATTTCAACATAATTCATTTTTAACATTACTTCCTCAAAATAATTGAAATTTAGTTAATAAAAATTATAATTTTACTTTCAGAAAATATCTTGCTCACTAAACACATTTTTTCTATTTTTGCGCAAATAAAATCTGATTATTAATCATTAAATCAATTTAATATCTCTATGAAAAAATTATTTACCTTTACATTATGCTTATTCGCATTATTATCTCTTAATGCACAAAGCATCAATAACTTGTATGTGTCTCCAACAGGTTGGGCTATGTGGGAGAACGGAAACTCCGACTCATCGTATGACATTTACTTAAACAACGAGTTAGTGGCTCAAGATTTAACAACAACTTATTACCAACACGACGACCTCGTTGACGGACAAGAATATGTAACAAAAGTTGTCGCAGGAAGCTCATCAGCAGAATATACTTGGACAAAAGTGGCTTGCGATAGCTTTGAAGGCGTGACCGATTTATCAGCCGATGTCTTCGACGGCAAAGCTCTCATCAAATGGACTCTTCCTACCTTAGATGAAAGAGCTTCAAGAGAAGGCACTTGGTTACACTACGATAACGGCACTTACTCTAGTTCTTTATGTCTCACTTTTGATGGAGAAACATCAGAACCATTCAAATGGGGCATCATGTTCCCTGCCTCCGACATTGCACAATTAGCAGGTCAAGCTATATCAAAAGTGTCATTATATGACAGCGAACAATTTGAAGGAGAAGTCTTTATATACAAAGGTGGTTCTGACCAGCCAGGAACATTGGTTCACAGCCAAAAATTCACGACGTCTGGCTCTAACGATTTCTATGAGATAAATTTAGATAAAGCTGTAGAAATTAGCGGAAACGAAAACATCTGGGTTGTCATGACTCACTACGGTGGATGGCAACCAGCATCAAGTTGCGACGATCAAGGAGACCCTAACGGACGCTGGTTATATTATGAAGGATATGCTGGGTTCTTCTCAGACTCTGGATGGCTCGACAATGCGATGATCTCTATGCCAGCAAAGACATGGATGATAAGAGCTTACGCATCTGAAGTTGAAAAAGAACCAGTTCCAACAAAAGTTATTGGTGCAATGTTGTATCGCAACGGCGAACTCTTAACCGAAGAACCTACCGACAAAGAAACATTCATCGACCCTAATGGTAAAGATGGCGATGAATATACAGTGAGAGTGGTCTATGGAGGAGAAATCGACTCAGTTCATTACGCAATGTCGTGTCCTCAAAATGTGATATTCAACACCAATTCCATTAGCGATAACGACATCAACAACGTAATGATTTATCCTAACCCAACTAACGGCAAGCTGAATATCAACGTTGTAGGAATGAAACATTTAAGTATAGTCAACACTTTAGGTCAAATTGTTTATGACAATAATGTTGATAGTAACAACGAAATCATTGATATGTCACAATACAACTCTGGAGTTTATGTAGTTCGTATTGAGACTGAAAACGGCGTTGTTGTAAAACAAGTCTCGGTAAAGAAATAATATTAATAACTTATATTTCTAAGACCTTAGAATCTATAGGCATCGAGAGGTGCCTGCTGGGTTCTAAGGTTTTTTTATTATACAAAAAAAGTACGGACTTAGTCTTATTTAGTATTCTGAGGCATCGCCAAACGCCTATGACCACACAAATAAGAAAAGTCCGCACAAGGTGCGAAGCTTCACTTTATCGCTGCTGTGGTCATTATTCTTTATTTTGGCGATTTTCAGAATATCACTCGCAATAAGCAAATACTTACGTCAATACGTCTTTCTAAAATTTCATTTCATAATATCTTTGTTTTTTTACTCGCGACAAATGTAATTATTTTTATCATATAAAATAAACAAATAATAATTTATTTTTAAAATTTATCAACGTATTGTGCACCCGTGCGGAATCTCTCGCAATAACACTATATGAAATAAATTCATTAAAGTAACAATGTCTTTGGTTCTATCTTATTATTCCTCAACAACTCCTATTTTTTTCAAATATTTAATTCAGCAAAGTTACAATATCACACCTCTTTTGTCAAGAGTCTTTTAAAGAAAAAAATATATTTTATCGTTATTTAACACATTTCTGACCAAAGTAGCAAAATATTGTTAACTACTTTTAACAATCCTATCTTCAATTTAGGGTGTAAATTATTGAATGGTTCTTGGTTTAAAATAAATCTGTGACCCTGCTGGGATTCGAACCCAGATCGAAGGAACCGGAATCCTTTATTCTATCCATTGAACTACAGAGCCGACTTACAATGTACAATGTATAATGTATAATGTATAATGCATTATGTACATTGTACATTGTATAGTTTTGCAAAGGTAAGAAAAATAATAATGTCTATAAATTCTTAATTCTTATCTTTTATCATAACGTCAATAGCTCCGACGCCGAATTTCATTATAGAAGCCATTCTGTTACTTGTATTCTCGTAATTCTTCAGTTCCTCGATGATGGCGTTCTTCAAGACTCCGTTGCCGACGCCATGAATGAAAGTGACTTTGTCGTATTCGTTAGCGATGGCGCTTTCCAACATCTTCTTGAAGTAATTTATCTGAGTTCTGAAAATATCGTTGCTCGACATACCTAATATATTATCCACTAACTCGCCTATATGCAGGTCAACAACTGCTTCTCCGGGAGCTGTCTGATGACGGTCGATAGCAGCTTTTTCTTTCACCAACTTCTGGTTAGCAACGACTTTCTTATTATCTTCTTTCATCAGTTTTGTTAAGTCGGTCTCTGTACCTTTTAGAGCCGTGACGCTCGAGAGTTTTATCATTACAGCTTTCTCACCGAGAACACCCGATTCGACATAACTTCCGTCTTTGAAGAAGCGGCTGCTTCTGAACGAGAAAGGCGCGTGCAGCGGATGATAGACGAAGTCAGCTTCTTCCTGTGAGAGAATGACTTGTATGTAACCTTCGCACCAGAACTCAATGTCGTCGCGCGAAATAGATTCTATCACGACTTTAGAGTGCGGGGCGACGCTGCCGTAATCCACATTGACATATTTCTCATTTTCCTTGATATTAAAGCTGTATAAAGCATCGGCTTCAGTATGATTTACGAGTACTACATCAAGCAATCCCGTCAACAGCCACTGCTGATTCTGAGGGACGAAAGCGAGGTAAACACCTTCGTCTTCCGCATTACGTCCGAAGCGACGCAATACGCTCTTACGAGCCTCGTCGTTTTCTTTTTCCTCGACAATCTGTTTCTGCTGAATCTCCTTCTGCACATTATCAACGACTTGCTGACGTTTGTCGGGTTGCGAACGGAAGTCAAGGACGAGGTCGCTCATCAAGACCGGAATATCGAAGCCGTCTTCTATAGTCACCTCCACCATTCTTGTATCAATAATTCTCTTCACCGTTCCACCGCCAGTAGCGTTAAGGAAATTCACTTTATCACCAACTTGAAATTTTTCCATATATGATTTATTTTAATATTGATTAATCTTTATTTTTATTCTGAAGCAAAAAGATTTCTTTCTGACGTCTAATCTCATTT
>SUWU01000029.1 GCA_015061295.1 Lentimicrobiaceae bacterium | reverse complement strand
ATATATTCATTATTACAATAACGAACGTATTAAATTAAGATTAAACGGAAAGAGTCCAGTGAAATACCGAACTCTTTGTATGTAAACTTTTTTATTAACCTGTCCAACTTTTTGGGGTCAGATCACAATACCTTAGAAAATAAAAAAAATGTTGATGCGTCTCACGCATTCAATTTTGAAGAGCGTAGCTCGTAACGCCTGCCTTCCCCATAAATTGGATTGAAAAAATAGAAAAATAAATGTGTACCATTATGGATACCATATTGAACAAAAAGTACTATATTTGCATTGTAGTTATAAAACGGTCGAATCATGTTGATAATTAGTAGTAGAGAATTTAGGGCGAATACTGGTCGCTATTTGGATATGGTGGCAAATGGAATAGATGTCATATTGAAATCAAGAAACTCTGGTAGCTTTAGGTTAGTACCTGTTAAAGAAAGTGATGTCGTTATGAGCGAGAAAGAGTTTTATGAAAAAGTCAATCGTTCTATCATGCAGGCAGAAGAGGGGAAGATAATACGCCAAAATGATGGCGAAAATGTGGAGGACTTTGTTGATAGAATGTTATGTACAGAATAGTTTTTACTGAAGAAGCACAAAAGGATCTGCAATTATTACACAAGAAAGCTCCGCAAGCTATAAAGAAACTAAAGTCATTGTTAGTAGAGTTGCAGCAACATCCTCGAACAGGAACAGGACAGATAGAACAGTTGAAATATTATACTGAAGAAACCTGGTCAAGGCGTATAAACAAAGAGCACAGATTGGTATATCGCATTTATGATGATGTTGTAGAAGTACTTGTTTTGTCAACATACGGGCATTACTTGTGATATTGCTCTTACATGACAAATGTTTTACTTGTAGACTTAAAAAAAAGTTCTACGGCTAATAGTAAAAGTTCAAAGTTTTTTATTACCTTTGTGAACTATTATGCCTTCGAAGAAAATACATAAGATATTAGTAGCGAACAGAGGTGAGATAGCGGTTCGTATCATCAACACATTAAAGAAGTTGAGTATTAACTCTGTCGCTATCTATGCCGATAACGACGCTGATTCTTTACATTGTCGTCTCGCTGATGAGGCACGTCCTTTAGGAATCGGCGATTTGAAAGACACATATCTCAACATTCAGAAGATTATTGATGTGGCTTTAGATGCTGGCGCCGATGCTATTCATCCAGGTTATGGTTTCCTTTCGGAGAATGCAGATTTTGCTGAGGCATGTAAGGCTAACAACTTGATATTTATCGGTCCTGATGCTGATTCGATGCGTTTGATGGGCGATAAGATAAGAGCTCGTCAGTTTGCGATAGAAAACGACATCCCTGTCGTTTGGGGGTTGGTAGGCAGCCTTGAAGAGATAGAGGTTCAAGCCGCCGCCCTGCCGTATCCCGTTTTAATAAAAGCCTCTGCGGGCGGCGGCGGCAAAGGGATGCACATAGTAGAAGACGCCTCACAGCTGCACTCTTCATTAGAACAAGCCTCGCGTGAAGCTGAACGTTACTTCGGCAACGGACAGATCTTCGTAGAACAATATATCAGAAATCCTCGCCATATCGAGGTGCAGGTGCTAGCCGACCATCACGGCAACGCCATTCATCTCTACGAGAGAGAATGCTCGGTACAACGTCGCTATCAGAAGGTAATAGAAGAGTCGCCATCGCCGACATTGACAGAAGAGAGACGCCTCGCTATATGTGAGACAGCCGTCAATCTCTGTAAGAAGATGAACTATAACAACGCTGGCACGGTGGAGTTTATCGTTGATGAAAACCAGAACTTCTACTTCCTTGAGATGAACACCCGTATTCAGGTGGAGCATCCTGTCACAGAGCAGAGGACGGGAATAGACATCGTCGAGGAGCAGATTCGCATAGCAAGAGGCAAGGTGATGGGCTACACTCAAGACTCTATCGTAGCCAACGGCCACGCCATAGAATGCCGTATCTATGCCGAAGATCCAGAGAATAACTTCATGCCAGCACCATCCGATATTACCTTATATCACGAACCTAAGATGCGCGGCGTGAGAATAGACAGCAGCATCGACAGACCAACGTCAATATCAGATAGCTACGACCCGATGATAAGTAAGCTGATATGTCATGGCAAGACAAGAGAATCGGCGATAGAGATAACAAGGAACGCACTGAAAGATTATATATTACAGACCAATAAAACCAATATACCTTACCTTCAAAGTATCATCGACAATGATGACTTCGTCAATAATAAGATAGATACTTCCTACTGCGAGAAACACCAGAATGAACTCATCGACGCTATGCACAAGATGCGCGATGATATTAAGAAAGAAGATGTTGTGGCGCTTTTCCTTTTCTACGATTTCAATAAGAGATATTTAGAGGACAAAGCCATCGACAATGTGTGGGAAGAGGTAGGATATTGGCGTTATAACATGAATGTCGATGTTGAGGTTTTAAGTCAACGGACAACGGACAACAGACAGCAGTCTTCTGTATTTCACGTACAGATAGAACGTATCAGACGTAGGTCGTTGTATTGTAATATCAATGGTCAGGATTATGAGGTATTGCTTTCGCAAAATGGCGAAGGTATCAACAAAGTCATTATCAATGGGATGTCGGAGTCTGTGTTTGTGTCGGAGACGTCAGATAACAACTATTGTGTTCATTTCAGAGGTTTAGATTTTATATGTCGCCGTAATGATGAACTCAACGATAGCAAAGATTATTCTAACACAGAAAATAAAAATAACGACATGACATATCATTCTCCTATGCCTGGCAAGGTTATCAAAGTCAATGTGAAAGAAGGTGATGATGTTAAGGAAGGCGATATTTTGTGTGTTGTGGAAGCCATGAAGATGGAAAATAATATAAAGGCTATGACCTCAGGAAAGGTCGATAAGATCTTTGTCAATGAGAATGATAAAGTAGATGTTAAAACGATTTTGATAGAATTAGCTATATGAACTTTGATTTAACAAAACAACAGATAGAACTGCGAGAGAAGGTTCGCGACTTCGCTGAGCGCGAGGTGAGACCTGTCGCTTCTTATAATGATGAGAACGAAGTTTTTGATGTGGAGTTGACAAGGAAAATGGCAGATCTTGGATTACTCGGCATCTGCGTCCCTAAAGAATACGGCGGACAAGAACTCGATACATTGTCATATATTATTGCTGTTGAAGAACTCTCGAGAGTTGATGGATCAACAGCAGCTACTATAGCAGCCGACAACTCATTAGGCATCAGCCCTATCAAAGAATATGGAACTAAAGAGCAAAAAGAAAAATATCTCCCACGATTATGTAAATCGCATCTATGGGGCTTCGGCTTGACAGAAGAGACAGCAGGATGCGACTCACGCGGTACCAAATCGACGGCACGTCAAGAAGGTGACAAATGGATTCTCAACGGCTCTAAGATATTCATCACCAACAGTGCCACGCCTATGACATTAGGTAGTACGGTTCAAGTCGTATCTGGAGAAAAAAACGGCAAGCCAGAGTTCACGACATTCTTGATGGAGAACGACACCCCAGGTTTCACACAAGAACCTATGAACCGTAAGATGATGTGGCGCGCCTCTAACACAGGACGTCTGACTTTCAACAATGTAGAACTCTCAAAAGAGAATATGCTTGGCGCGCAAGGACAAGGCTCTCATATCATGCTCGCTACCTTAGACGGAGGTCGTTTGTCGATAGCGGCGATGGCATTAGGATGCGCTCAAGGTGCTTATGAGATGGCATTAGGATATTCAAAAGAGAGAGAACAATTTGGAAAACAGATATGTAAGTTCCAAGCTGTCAGCTTTAAACTCGCTGATATGGCGATGAAGATAGAAGCTGCACGTTGTCTTCTATACAAAGCATGTAGAATTAAAGACGCAGGAATGCCTTTCGGCAAAGAAGCTGCCATGGCAAAACTTTACTGCTCAGAAGTAGCTGCTGAAGTGTGCGACAACGCAGTGCAGGTGATGGGTGGCCACGGATTGTTAAAAGATTTTAACATGGAACGTTTCTACCGCGATCAGAGAATATTGCAGATAGGAGAAGGTACGTCAGAGATATTACGTCTCGTGATTTCAAGATATATAGGATGTTGAAAAATAAGGTTTAATAATATATAAAGTAAGCGTTATGAACAAATTAGAACAAATGTTTGAAGTATTGCGTAGCCGTCCAAAGAAACGTTTGGTAGCAGCATACGCTAATGATGATCACACAATCTGCGCTGTCAGCGAAGCTGTTGACAATGGCTTGATAGAAGCTATCTTATGTGGTGATAAAGATGTCATCGCTAAGGTATGTGAAGCAGAGAAAATAGACATCAACAAGTTTACCATCATCCACGAGACAGAAGATGTTAAAGCAGCAGCAAAGGCTTGCGACCTTATCAACAGCGGAGAAGCCGACATCATGATGAAAGGTCTTCTCTCAACAGATAAATACATGCGCGCCATCTTGAATAAAGAACGTGGTTTGTGTCCTCCAAACGCTACATTGGCACACGTCTGCGCAATAGAGAATCCTAACTATCATAAGCTGTTGATTGCAAGTGACTGCGCTATCATTCCAGCTCCTGATTTCAAACAAAAACAAACATTATTGAAATATTTAGTCGCTACAGCAAATGCCTTAGACATCAAGAATCCTAAGTTGGCAGTCATCACTGCTACAGAACAGATGCTCGTCGGTATGCAGGCTTGCGTCGATGCAGCTCTTATCACTAAGATGGCAGAACGCGGTCAGATAAAAGGCTGTGTCGTTGATGGTCCTATCTCATTAGACCTCGCTATCGATGAGGAAGCTGTAGCTATCAAAGGTTTCAAGAGCCCTGTGGCAGGCGATGCCGACTGTCTCCTTTTCCCATGTATAGAAGCAGCTAACGTGTTCTATAAATGTAACAGCAAGTTCGACCACGCAGAGGTGGCAGCAGTAGTGATGGGTGCTAAAGTACCTTGCGTCCTTTCATCACGCGGCGACACAGCAAAGACAAAATTATATTCAATAGCATTGGCAGCATTATTAGCAAAATAATAAATAAAGACCATGAGTTACAAATTATTAATCATAAACCCAGGATCAACTTCAACTAAAGTTGCAGTGTTCCAAGACAAAGAATGTGTCTTCAAGAAAAATATTAAACACTCAGCTGAAGAGATAGCTCCTTTTGAACACATAGCCGATCAATATCATTTTCGTAAAGATGTTATCCTCAATGAATTGAGAGAAGCTGGCATAGAACTTAAAGATGTCGATATGGTTGTAGGTCGTGGTGGTTTGTTAAAACCTCTCACTTCTGGTATTTACGAAGTCAACGAAGCTATGAAACGCGACTTGGTGAACAGCCCTGTCGGTGAACATGCTTGTAACCTCGGTGGTTTGATAGCTGACGACATAGCTAAGTCTATCGGCGTGAAAGCATATATCGCAGACCCTGTCATCGTTGATGAGATGGAAGATATAGCTCGTTTTTCTGGACATCCAGCATTCCCACGTCTTTCGGTGTTCCACGCCTTGAATCAAAAAGTTATCGCACGTCAACATGCAGCATCAGTAGGAAAGAAATATGAAGAGTTGAACCTCATTGGTATTCACCTCGGCGGTGGTATCTCAGTGGCAGCTCATAAGAAAGGTCGCGTCGTCGATGTCAATAATGCCTTGAATGGTGAAGGTCCTTTCACACCAGAACGCTCTGGCACCTTGCCATCAGGTCCTCTCATGAATGCTTGCTTCAGCGGTAAATATACTAAGAAGGAAGTAGATCTCATGCTTAAAGGTAAAGGCGGTTATGTGGCATATCTCGGCACTAACGACGCTATGGAAGTGGAAAACAGAGTCAAGGCTGGCGATAAAGAATGGGAACTCGTCTATCGCGCTATGGCTTATCAGGTGGCTAAGGAAGTCGGCGGTCTCGCAGCATCAGCATTCAGCATGGACGTTGACGCTATCTTCGTGACAGGCGGCGTGGCTTACGACAAAGCCTTCTGTAAACTCCTCGACAATCATCTTAATAAAATAGCTCCTGTATGCGTATATCCAGGTGAAGATGAGATGATGGCATTGACATTAAACGGATTGATGGTTCTCAACGGCGAAGTAAAAGCCAAGATTTATGAGTAATATCAGGTAATTAATGTTTAGTTAAGAATTTATCGTCGAGACGTCACAAGAGTAGCGTCTCGACGTTTTTTTAAGCTATTGGTTTTTGTCCATTAGCTTTTAGCTATTAGCTGTTGGCTTTGTTTTCTATTTATTGTCTAAAAATTGTGTGATGTTATCTACCACAATTTTAAGTCTTGTCTCGAAGGCTTCTTTAGTGGCGAATCCTATGTGAGGCAGAAGCATGGTATTTGGTGCATGGAGTAGAGGATTGTCTTCATCTAATGGAGGCTCCTTGTCATAGACATCTACTGCTGCTCCAGCAATCTTGCCACTTCTCAGAGCTTCAGATAAGTCTCTGCTGTTAACGACAGATCCTCTCGCTGTATTGATGATTATCGCATTATTCCTCATCAGCTCTATCTCTCTCGCTGTGATGAAATCGCGGGTCTCATCATTGAGAGCTATATGTAATGTTATTATATCAGCTTCTCTCAGCAGCGTCTCTTTGCTTACCATATCCACGCCTTCCACCTTCTTCATAGTCCTGTTCCAACCTATGACGCGACAACCAAAGGCTTGTGCAAGTCTCGCTACTCTCTGCCCTATTGCTCCCATGCCAACCACTCCTATTGTCTTACCAGCAATTTCTCTGCCTGGCATCATCGGAGAGCCTTTACAATCTCTAGTAATTTTGTCGTTCTCCATGACATGACGATACAAACCTATCATCATACAGATGGCTTCCTCTGCAACGGCTTCAGTAGAATATCCTGCAGCATTGTTGACTATTATACCTCTTCTCTCACATTCCTTCAAATCGATGTGATCTAATCCTGTGAAGGCTATCGAAAGCATCTTCAGATTAGGACAAGCGTCAAGATAATCTTTGCGCAATGGCATGTTGCTTTCAACAACGATGTCGGCATCATGCGAGCGTTCAATGTTTTTTTCTGGACATCTGTCGGGATATATCACGACTTCATGTCCCATTGTCTTTAACTCTTTACATTCATTCTCAATCTTTTCAATAGAGACTCCCAATGGCTCTAAAAACACTATCTTCATATTTAAACCTTTATGTCGTTAATAAATACAAAGGTAGTATTTTTTTTATAAAACCAGAGGACAAAAGTCATGAGTCTGGGTCAGTATTAGTCTCGGCATCTGTACTCGTATGATCTATTATCAGAAACTCATTCATAGTGATCTCTGTGTAATAGCTTCTCTTACCTTCTTTTTCATAGACATGCGTGCGCAATCTGCCTTCTAATGCAATACGTTTCCCTTTCTTAATCATCTTCTCAGCCTGCTCAGCAGTCTTACCCCAGGCAATGATGTTGTGCCACGACGTGCCTCTCTCAAGGTCGTGATTGTCGTTGTAGTAATAATCTTTTGTAGCAATGCTAAACTTGGCCATCTTACGATTACCAATCATTTTCACTTCTGGATCAGAACCAGGACGTCCTATCAATTGGACGGAATTTTCTAAACTTCCCATAATATCTTTTTTATAAATTCGTACAGCAAAGATATAGCGGGACTAAAAGATTAGTCGTATGAAAAACGAATAATTTTTGACTCTAATAAAATGTCTTTGATATATAATGAATTGGAAGAGAGATGTCGTCAAATGATGATACGATATTTTCTTAATAGATTATTACAATAGTGATAGTGTGTTGTAACTTAATGATATATGAAGCTATATTAAATGTTATATAATATTAATGTTTATAAGTAGCTATAGAAAGCCACATATTATCAATCTTCTCTGATACTATATTAGTATGTGTGTTGTCGAGAATATGTTTAATCTCTTTGGTTATACCACTGCCAATCAACTTGAATGCAGCTTCTTTTCTCGTCCATAACATATAAAAGTCATCGGCTATGTCATCGCTCCTCTTTAACATCATTATCTCTTTTTCATCACAAGAATACATCGCTAATGATTCTTTATATTCTCTAACTTCTTCTATGTCAATGCCGACTTCCTCTTTCGCAATGACGCAACATACAGCATCTTTACAATGACTGAGATTAAAATACCAATCGGGATAGTTTTTTAACGAAGGCTTCCCATGTTCGTTATAACAAAATTCAGGCATCTCTGTAAAAACACCTTCTTCTCTTAACGCATGAACTAGAAGGAGATATGCTAAGCAATTCTGTACCTTGCCTCTAAGATATTTGTACGACATCATTTGTTCTTTCCTCCATTTCGGAAAAAATGAACAACACTTGTTAATGAAATTATCATCAAAGTTATTGATGCCGCTAATCAAATATACTTTCATGCTACAAAGATATGTCATTACATGATAGAAATAACATTTTTTGTGAACATTGTGTTAATGATTTTTGTTATCTGAAAAAAACAACGATTATGATAGAATTACCTAAACTCCCTTACAAGAGAGATGCCTTAGAGCCATATATCTCTCAGAAAACGATAGATTTTCATTATGGTCAGCATCATGCTGGTTATGTGAAAAACCTTAATAACCTCATCGAAAATACTCGTTACGATACTATGTCGTTGGAGGAAATCGTTAAAAATAGTGATGGCTCTGTGTTTAACAACGCTGCGCAGGTGTGGAATCACACTTTTTATTGGAACTGTATGACGCACGAAGTTGATACTATGCCTCCTGTTATTCTTATGAAAGCTATAGAAGAAAACTTTGGCAGCTTCGAGAATTTTAAACAATTGTTTATCAAACAAGCTGCAACACTCTTCGGTTCTGGCTGGCTCTGGCTTGTACGCGAAAAAGATAAGAAATTGTCGCTATTGCAGACTTCTAATGCTGATACTCCCATCGCTCACAACCTGACGCCATTGCTCACCTGCGATGTGTGGGAACATGCTTATTATCTCGATCAGCAGAACCAGAGATTGGCTTACATTAATGAGTTCTGGAGAGTGATAAATTGGAGATTTGTTGAAACTAAACTGACAGAATCTTAATCAATCTTAACATATCACCTTAAAATTGGAAAGGAGGATCGTCTATGATGATTCTCCTTCGTCGTTTCTTCTCTTTTTATTGTAACTTCAACAGCCATATTTCTTTTCTATCAAAAAAAATATACTTTTTTTACAAAAAAAAATATCATATTAATGATTATTTTTATATCTTTACAATCGCAAATTACTACCTATCACTCTTCCTTTTACGAATAACATTACCTTTAAAATCTTTAAAATTCAACATATGAAAAAATCTTTACAATTAGTGTTAGCTGTAACACTACTCCTTTGTGGTTATGGACTGAATGCACAAAGGACTGACATGAAGAGTAACACTTTGACCTCATATGAACAGAGAGAGGTGAAGAAAGCTCCTAAAAACATTAAAACTCCTGAAGTACGAACTTCAAATATGAGAGGTGCTGTGTTGACACAGATTATCAATGAATATCACTTCCCTTACGACCTCTCTGATAATGGAAAACATCTCGCAATACAAGGCTTTGCTGATTATCCAAGTTACTATTGGTCGGAAGAGACAGGTGTTGTATCTTTAGACAATGGTATGGCATTCTCTGTTAGCGATGATGGCGTCATGGCAGGATATTTTACAGATTATAACGAAGGCGAATATGGCGTTAACTTCGCAGGTCGTTGGTATCCAGATACACAAGAATGGTCGTTCATCGGGATGAACCCTGATGTGGCTGGCTATGCCGATACCGAGTACAACGGAGCATGGGCTATGACTAACGACGGACAGACTCTCGCTATCATGCAGTTCAACGAGTCGTGGGATACATATACTTATCTTTGGACAGAGGCTGATGGATACACTTTGTTGCCTCATGGAACAGCGACAGGATCAAGACCTAATGCTATCAGTAATGATGCAAGAATAGTAGCAGGTCGTGGCGTGGGCGATGCTGGCTGGTTTGTCTGTTATTGGGTAGATGGCGAATATTACGACTTCAATCAGGAGATACTCGGTGAAGCTAAGGCTATATCGCCTAACAACCAATATATCACCGGTTATACTGGTAATACTATCTTCTTGTATGATATTGAATATGATGGATATGTAGAAGTAGAGAATACTAACCCAGACGCTTCTCTCAATGCAACATGTGTCAACAACGATGGTGACGTGTTCGGATTTTCTGTAGAAGGCTTCCCTCCATTTATAGAAAGCAGAAGAGCTATTGCTTTTGTCGATGGCGAACTGATTACATTCAACGACTATCTCTTGATGAATGGCGTTGCTGAAGCTGAAGACTGGCTCATATACAGCGTCAATACCGTCTCTGCTGATGGTAAGACGTTCTCTGGCGCAGCTAATATCGATGGCGCCGATTGTACCTTTATCTTAACTATAGAAGAAGCAGAGTGTGAAGGACCCAAAGGACTTACATATTATATCGATAAGGTGAATAACTATGACGATATAGTGTTGTCATGGACAGCTCCTCAAGAAGCAGCCGACCTTACCTATGAGATATACGACAGCTATACAGCAGATGAACCTCTCGTGGCAGGTATCACCGAGACAACATATACTTTCGAAGATATGCTTCCTGGTACTTATAGCTTCATCGTTAAGGCTAAATGGAGCGACGGATGTCTCTCTCCAGGTACTAACATCGTGAGACCTACAGTAGATCCTTGCTCCTCAGCAGATCAATGTGAGGTCTATGTCGTAGCCAATGATGTTTATGGCGATGGATGGAATGAAGGTTATATTGAAGTCACTGGCGAAGAGTCGGGTATGACATATAAAATGGAATTGAGAAATGGATTCTCAGATACCTTGAGACTTTCTTTATGTCCCGATGTATATACTTTCAAATGGGTTGCAGGTTATTATGATGAAGAAATAAGTTTCACAATTCATGCTAACGATGAGCTTCTCTACGACTCAACACCAGTAGGAATCCCTGAAGCAGGTACTATCTTGAAACAAGAGCTGAACTGTGCTAACGAGGAATTAGTAGAGTTGCCTCCTTTCGTTAAGATCGCTGATGAATATACCTTCCCTTACGACATCTCAGATAATAAAAAACATGTGATTATGCAGACTTTTGCCGAAGGTCTCAGTTATTATTGGTCAGAAGAGACAGGTCTCATTGAGATATTAGGTTATGCTCACGCAGTGTCTGACGATGGCGTCGTTGCAGGTTATTATTTAGATGAGACATCATGGGTTTATCTCGCAGGATTGTGGCTCCCATCAACACAAGAATGGACACCTCTCGCTGAGATACCAGGTAAGGAAGTGCCAACAGAAGGAACCTATGACATGCCTTCTGACTATAGCGGTGCATGGTCGATGACTAACGACGGTAACACTATCGCTGTCATGTACACCGACCCCGCATGGAACACTGAGTCGTATCTCTATACTGAAGCCGATGGCTACGTGAAATTAGACGCTACAAGCTCATCAAGACCTAATGCTATCAGCAACGATGCAAGAGTGATAGCAGGTCACGGCGTGGCTGACTTAGGATGGACAATATGCTACTGGGTCGATGGCGAATATCATGAGGTGCCAAATATCTATGGCGAAGCCTTAGCAGTGTCAAGCTCAGGTAAATATGTAGGCGGATCTATAGAATCAGGCGCAGCATTCGTTGTTGACACAGATACTGACGAGATATTAACGATAACAGGTAATGACGAGATGATTGGCTCTTTCACAACAGCATGTTTGAACAACGATGGCACTGCTTTCGGTTTCTATAGCAACGCATTCCCTCCAATGCCATCATCAAGAGAGGCATTCGTCTATATAAGCGGCTCTTTGATATCGTTTAACGATTATCTCGCTGATAACGGATATGAAGGTGCAGAAGATTGGTATTTCTATAGTGTTAGCGCTGTTACATCTGATGGACGTACCTTCTTATGCGCAGCAAATATCGATGGAGAAGATTGCTCAGCTATCATTACTATCCCTGAGGCTGAATGTGGCGCTCCTTCAAACTTGACATACACTATCGATGAAGAAAATTATAATAACGTGGTGCTTAGCTGGACAGCTCCTGAAAATCCTGTTGACGTGACGTATGAGATATATGAAAACTATCTCTCAGAGACTCCTATAGTAACAGCCGTCACAGAGACATCATATACTATTGAAGGTTTAGAACCTGGAATACATTCTTTCGTCGTTAGAGCTAATTGGAATAATGAATGTTTGTCAATGCCTTCTAACGTTGTAAAACCTACAATATATCCTTGTGCCTCTGAAGATATGTGCGAACTTACATTCATTATGACAGATGAATATGGTGATGGATGGAATGAAGGCTATATCGAAATAGTAGGAACGAAGAGTGATTTGGTCTATAAAGTGATGATAGATAACGGTAAATTACAAGAAACTAAGACATTATCTCTATGCTCTGATACATATACCATTACTTGGGTGTCGGGACAATGGGACGAAGAAATTGCTTTTGCAATCTTAAACGGAGAAGATGAATTGTACAGTGTGAAGTTTGTAGATTTGGAAGATATGATAATTGGAACATTCCTCGAATATAACCTCGACTGTACTATAGGCGTAGGTGAGATAGTGTCACATAATGAAATCAATGTGATGCCAAATCCTGCAAAAGACTATTTCAATATCGAAGGTATGATGATGACAACAGTTGAAGTCTTTAATACCGTAGGTCAGATGATAGATGTTGTTAATGTTAATAATGATAACATACAAATCAGTACTGCTAAATATGAAGAAGGTGTATATTTTGTGAAGATAAATACAACAGAAGCTAACACAGTGGTGAAGAAAGTAGTTATCACAAAATAATATTCTAAACATATTGTTAAAGAGTTCCTTAGAAGATTTTTTAAGGGACTCTTTTTTATTTTGCATGAGAAAAAATGTTACCTTTGCAACTCTTTTTATAACTAAAGCTATTGGCTATTGGCAGTTAGCAACTTTAGCCTTTTGAGAATAATATGAAGAAGTTTGTCATTGTACTGTTAATTATATTTATCAATGTTAGTCTTTCTGCTAAGACGCCAGCATCGTTGTTGCAGAGAGATTATAAGAACTCTCTTAAGATTACGTTTTTGTCGTGGCTTAGTGGCAGTACGAAGTTGTCTTATGAACGAGCTTTTTCCAACATACGTCAGAGCGGGGAGTTTTGTACGAGTCTCATAGGTGCGGGGCGTGATAAGTACGACAATAATCCCAAAGGATACACCATGCGATATGGTCATAAGTTCTTTCTTGATAATAATGCTAAGAGGTCTTTGATGGGATTTTATCTTCGTCCTGAAGTGGTTTTTTCTCATTATAGCTACGATAGCAAAGCTGATGGTGATCGTACTTTTTCTGATGAGACAGCCTTGCTCGCTACCTTTGGCTATCAATATGTTCATAAGAGATTTCTCGCCGACTTCTGGGTTGGAGGAGGCTATGCCTTCGGTACTCCATCGGAGACATATTATCATCATGGTTTCGAGTTGTGGCATTATTTCAACAGTGTGAATACCAATATAGCTTTGAGTTTTAGCATACGTTTAGGTTTTTGTTTCTAAACATTTAATTAAAATCTTATCTTTGCAGATATATTTTTCTTTATGATACCACGCGACACTATAATGAATATCATCGATGCTGCTCGTATTGAGGAGGTCGTTGGAGAGTTTGTCTCTCTTAAGAAAAGAGGCGCTAACCTCATCGGGGTTTGTCCTTTTCATAAAGAGAAGACACCATCGTTTATTGTGTCGCCGGCTAAAGGTATCTTCAAGTGCTTCGGCTGTGGTAAAGCCGGCGACTCGGTACGCTTCATCATGGAACACGAACATTATTCTTATCCTGAAGCGTTACGTTTCCTCGCACAGAAATACGGTATCATCATAGAAGAGAAAGAACAATCGCCTGAAGAAATAGTGGCGCAAAACGAACGCGAGAGGATGTTTAATATAAATAGCTTCGCTCAACAATATTTCTCAGATACGATGAAAAACCACGATGAAGGTCTCGCAATAGGCTTGTCATACTTCAGAGAACGTGGCTTCCGCGATGCTATCATCAATAAGTTCCAACTTGGATATTGCCTCAACCAACGTGATGCCTTCATTCAACATGCTCTGAAAAATGGATATTCCAAAGAGCTTCTTCTTAAGATAGGTCTCGCCTCTGGCAACGAGGAAAGGATGTACGACAAATATCAAGGTCGTGTCATATTTCCAATACATAATCTCACAGGTAAAGTCATAGGCTTCGGCGCTCGTTTTCTCGGTAGCGACAAGACCAAAGCTAAATATCTCAACTCGCCAGAGTCGGAAATTTATAATAAAAGCCAGACTCTCTATGGAATATATTTCGCCAAGAATGAGATTAGCCGCTTAGATAATTGTATCCTCGTGGAAGGCTACGCCGACGTCCTCAGTATGCATCAAGCAGGAATAGAGAATACGGTGGCAAGCTCAGGCACTTCTCTCACAACAGAGCAGATTCGTATGATAAGTCGTTACACTAAAAACGTGACGATGTTGTATGATGGCGACAATGCCGGTATTCATGCTGCCTTACGCGGGACAGATATGATACTCGAAGAGGGAATGAACGTCCGTATCGTGGTGCTGCCTCCCGATGAAGACCCCGACTCCTTCGTACAGAAAAATCCTATCGAAGAGGTAAGAGCGTATATAGATAATAACGCTACAGATTTTATCAGCTTTAAGACAAAACTGCTTCTTAAAGACGCTGCTAACGACCCGATAAAAAGAGCAGAGGTGTTGAAAGATATTGTTAAGTCAATATCATTGATACCTGATGCTATATATCGAGCCTCTTATGTTAGAGAATGTAGCCGCTTGATGGAGGTGCCAGAACAGTCGCTGACAAATGAACTGAATAAACTGCTGAGAGCTAAGTTTCGTAAGAATAATAATATAGAACCAGAACAAGATATTGTTCATGAAGAAATCAAGTCGGAGCCTCAGACACCCGTCGAAGATGTCTTGCCTTTGGGATATTATCAGGAGAGAGAGCTGGTGCGCCTTCTTATGATGTATGGCAATAAAGACATCACCATCGATGATGTCGATGAAAATGGTAATCCTGTGTTGTATAAAATCAGCGTGGCATCGTTTATCATCGATGACCTGAAAAATGATGACCTTCTTTTTAAGAATGAGATACACAATATCATATTTAACATCTTTGATAAAGCTTTAGATGAAGATGATATTCCTGATGAGCATTATTTTGTGTCGCATGAAGATACGAGGATAGCAGAGCTGGCGGCAAACCTGTTGAGTACGCCGTATAAACTCGACAACTGGTCGGAGAAGGAGATTAATGTTAAAGTTGAAGAAGACGTGTTGCAGAAATCTGTTGTTACCTCTTTGCTGAGATTTAAGGACATGATTATCGATGATAAGAGAAACGATTTGATAAAAGAACTTATGGAGACTCATGATGTCGATGACCAGATGATACTTCTTGCCAAGAAGAAGAGATTAGATGATCTGAGGATTAAGATTAACAGAGAATTAGGTATCGTCATCGCGAAGTGAGCTTGAAAATATACGCCATCAGTCTCGTTTTTTTTCTTTTTAATTTTCTGTTGTTGAAAAAAAACTTTAACAGCTAAAAGCCAATATTCAAAGTTCAAAAATTATTCGTATCTTTGCAGCCCTAAAAATGTAATTTTTCACATTGACATGAACAACGATGGTAACAAAGGCAAACGCACTCGTATTGCCACAAGAAAGACTGCTGGTGTACGTAGATTCAGTGAAGAGAGATTAGAGCAGTTTGAGAGAGAACAGGCATCTCGCCGCGATGGCGATAGTGAGAGACCAAGAAAGACCTTCAGACCAAGAAGAGACGACGACAGACAAGTGTCGGCTTTTGGAGGAAGAAAGAAATTTGGTGACAGACCTGTTAGAGAAAGAAGAGAAGACCGCGATGAGAATCGTGGCTTCAGAGGCTCCGATGAACGTCGTCCTAAGAGAGGCTTCGACGAAGATCGTGACAACAACCAATACGGCAATCGCCGTAACGCCAGAGGTGCTGCTCGCAACGAACGCAGCTTCGACAACAAAGGTCGTCGTGACGACAGACCAGAACGTAAAAACACAGAACGTCGCGGTGGCGGAGGCTTCAAAAGAAGAGAGAAAGACCCGCTCTACGACAGACCAAGAGCCACAGGACAAATCCGTCTTAACAAATATTTGGCAGACTCAGGTATATGCTCACGTCGTGAAGCAGACGACCTCATCCTCGCTGGAACAGTGTCGGTGAATGGCGTGGTCGTTACCGAGCTCGGTACTAAGGTCAATACTACCGACAAGGTCGTATATGGCGGCGAGACTCTTAACCGTGAGAAACTTCGCTATGTCCTCCTTAATAAACCTAAAGGCGTCATCACGACTTCCGATGATCCTTATGAACGTCACACCGTTATGGAACTCGTAGAAGGTGCCTGCCAAGAACGTATCTACCCCGTGGGAAGATTAGATAGAAATACAATAGGTCTCCTCCTCCTTACTAACGATGGTGACCTCGCTAAGACTCTCACTCACCCAAGCCATGAGGTGAAAAAACTGTATCACGCAACACTCGATAAACCTCTCACAAGAAACGACCTTAACAAAATAAGAGAAGGTCTCGTCCTCGAAGATGGCCCTATCGAAGTTGATGGTATCGACTGGGTGGTCGATGACCCTACAAAACGTGAAGTGGGAATAGAGATACACTCTGGACGTAATCATATCGTGAGAAGAATATTTGAAAGCCTCGGATATGAGGTGGTGAAACTCGACCGCGTGGTGTTCGCTGGCCTCACTAAACAAAACCTCCCAAGAGGACATTGGAGATTCTTGACAAATGCTGAGATAAGTATGCTGAAAAGAATAAAATAAAAATCACACATTAGAGACGTCATCAACGACGTCTCTAATTTTTTTATATCCACATCTTCGGATAATAAAAACCCCACCCTTGCACGAAGGGCGGGGAAAAACAATATAAAGATTATGAAAAAAATTTCGTTATTTAGTGACACTCTCTAAACGGCAAAATTATATAATTTATTATAAAATGTCACACTTTTTCGTTATGGAAATTATGATGTTTTGTTTAAAACATCTTTAAATTTATTGAACTGTCATTATAATGCTACAGATTTGTACGCTCCATCAGCATAACATACCGTCTCTTTATACCCTGATGCTCTTAAGGCTTCCTCAGCTTCCTTGAAACATAAAGTCAGCTCTTCTGCTCTGTGAGAATCAGAACTGATGACGACAGGAATGTTCATCTCTCGCATGATTGGGAAAAGCCACGCCGATGGATAAAAATCGTCACTACGTTTCTTATAGATGCCTCTCGTATTGACTTCCACTATCAACGATTTCTCTTTTATCAACGTTAGAGTCTCCATGAGATAATCACGATACCATTTGTCGTTCTCGCTGAAATATCTTCCACGGTTGTGCATCTTAATCTTGTCAAAATGACCTACGATGTCGAACTCCTCTGTCTCAATCATCTCATTATATTGATGGAAAAATGCTCTCACACCTTTTTTAATATCACCATCATAATAATTGAAAAGACCCTCATCGTATGTCTCAACTTTAGAACCGTCGATAAACCATAATCTGTCGATGTTGTTGCCAACAAGATGAACAGAACCAATCATATAATCTAAGTTGAGTTCTTCTTTTGTCTTCTTGAAGTCTTTAACAATACCAGGAATGAAGTCCATCTCCATCGAACAATAAATATCGATTTGATCTTTGTATTTCTCTTTTAATGATTTTATCGTTGTGATGTAATTATTGACTTCATTATTTTTTATGGCGAAAGAATTTTCGAAAGGCACTGGCGAATGATCTGAGAAACCGAGTACCTTCAGCCCTTGATTTATAGCTTCTAACACGACATCTTCTGGTGTTGATTTTCCATCGGAGAAAATGCTATGTGTGTGTAAATTGAATAGTTGCATCGTTCGATCAGTTATTTATAGCATCAATTACCTTATACACCTTGTCGCCTCTGCGTATTGTGTCTTTTGTCGGGATAGAACATAGCTCGCCTTTTTCTGTGCTATCGACGGCTTTCAAATCGACACGTATCTCAGAGATCTTATCTTCATAAACACCTGTCGTTGGACCTATTATCATGATGTCGTCGCCCACTTTGAGGTCGTGAGTCTCCATTCTTATCTCTGCTACATTTATTTTGCTGAAGAAGTTGGTCACTGTGCCTATGAATACTTTTGTCTTTGTAGCCTGAGAGCCATAGCGTTGAGTCCATTCGCCTGTCTTTCTTCCGAGATAATAACCGTCCCAGAAGTCGCGGTTATACACGCTGCGCAGACGTTCTGTCCATGCTGTTATTTTTTCTTCAGTGAACTCTCCTTTTTGTATAGCATCGACGGCTTCGCTATAAACGCCGACAGTGACTTTGGTATATTCTGGGGAGCGACCGCGTCCTTCTATCTTTAATATTTTCACACCTGCGTCGAGCAACTTGTCTAAGAAAGGAAGCGTACATAAGTCTTTAGGCGACATGATATATTCGTTTTCTATGGCGAGTGTTATCTCTTTGTCGCGATCTGTCACTTCGTATCCGCGGCGGCATGGTTGTACGCAGGCGCCTCTGTTGGCAGAGGTGTTGAAGTTATCTAAACTGAGATAACATTTACCTGACACAGCCATACATAAAGCTCCGTGACAGAAAGTCTCTATCCTGACGAGTTCACCTTTAGGACCTCTGATATTTTGTTCCTCGATTTTTCTTGTGATGGCTTTTACTTGTTCGACGGCGACTTCACGTGCAGTCACCATGACATCGGCAAATTGTGAATAATATTTAACAGCCTCGATATTGGTGATGTTACATTGTGTTGACATATGAACCTCGACGCCTATCTGTCGTGCATATTGAATGACGCTTTGGTCGGAGGCTATGATGGCTGATATATTGTTCGATTTCACCGCATCGACGAGTTGTCGCATCTCGTCAAGTTCTTCGTCGAAGACGACGGTATTTATTGTGACATAACTTTTTACGTTATGTTCGTTGCATATAGTAGCGATGTTATGAAGGTCGTCTAAGGTGAAATTTTTTGTGGATTTAGAACGCATGTTAAGTCGTCCTATTCCGAAATAAACAGAGCCAGCACCTGCTTGTATGGCGGCTGACAAAGCCTCATAAGAGCCTACAGGTGCCATTATCTCGATGTCGTTATAATCTTTTTTCAATTTATGAATTGTTAGAATGTTAATGATTATTTTATTCTTTTTCTCAGAGCATCGGCTCTATCTTCGAAGCCTTTCTTGCCGAGAAGAGCGAACATGTTTTTCTTGTAAGCCTCTACACCAGGTTGATCAAAAGGATTTACTTCCAACATATAACCGCTCAAGGCACAGCCCATCTCAAAGAAGTAAATGAGTTCTCCAATAGTAAATGCTGATATTTCTGGGATTTGAATGATGATGTTGGGGACGCCGCCGTCAACGTGAGCGAGCATAGTGGCTGTCTCAGCAGTATGATTTACCTCAGAAAGACGTTTGCCTGCTATGTAGTTTAACTGGTCTAAATCGCTGTCGGCAAGAGGGATACATATCTCCTTGTTAGGTCTCTCGACAGAGATAATGGTCTCAAATAAGTTACGTAATCCTTCTTGTATATATTGTCCCATAGAATGTAAGTCGGTGGTGAAGATGTCGGAAGCAGGGAAGATGCCTTTGCCGTCTTTGCCTTCACTCTCACCGTAAAGTTGTTTCCACCATTCTGCGATATATTGTAAACGAGATTCATAACTTACCAATATCTCATTAGTCTTTACTTTATGATACAAAGCTTGACGAGCTACTGCATATTGTGCAACGACATTGTCAGCGTTTTGGTTTTCTCTGCAATAATTTTCTATTGTGAGTGCGCCATTAACGAGTTCTTCAATGTCGATGCCTGCCACTGCGATAGGAAGTAGTCCCACAGGAGTTAACACAGAATAACGACCTCCGACATTGTCGGGGACGATATAAGTCTTGTAACCTTCAGTATTGGCTAATGTTTTGAGAGCGCCTTTTTCTTTATCGGTGATGGCGACGATACGAGTCCTGGCTTCGTCTTTGCCATACTTCTTCTCGATATGATTCTTTAAGATACGGAAAGCGACAGCAGGCTCAGTAGTTGTTCCTGACTTTGAAATGACGGCCATAGAATATTCTTTCTTGTCGAGAAGTTCTAACAACTCAACCATATAGTCTTCACTCATATTATGGCCAGCATAAACGATGTGCGTGTCGTTGTCTTTGTTTATCAATGAAGAAAACGAGTGTGATAAAGACTCGATGACAGCACGCGCTCCGAGATAAGAACCACCTATTCCAACAACGACAAATACCTCAGACTTTTTACGTAAAGTCTCAGCTTGATTCTTGATGTCGCGAATAAACTCTGTCGTCATCTCCGATGGTAGGGATGTCCAGCCTAAGAAATCATTACCTGCTCCAGTCTTCTCATAAATAGTCTTAAAGGTTTTAGCGACTTTATCTTTGTAAACTGAAAGTTCTACGTCGGTGACGAAACTCTTGATATGTTCGGTGTTAGTGTTAATGTTTATCATAATATCTTATTTTATATTTTGTTGCGAAGTTACAATATATTTTTTAAAAATGATAATGAAACAACAAAAAAAAGAGGTCGCCCTTGAGCAA
Source organism: Lentimicrobiaceae bacterium (assembly GCA_015061295.1). Lineage (GTDB taxonomy): Bacteria > Bacteroidota > Bacteroidia > Bacteroidales > F082 > Limimorpha. The sequence continues at coordinate 6,993 of SUWU01000029.1, read as the reverse complement.
GGACGACCTCGAGAACCAAAAACCAAAATTTATGAAACCTTACGAACAACGTAAAGGATCTACGTCATTCGCACTGCAAATATACATAATTTTTTTTTCAATCCTTAATAAAAATTAAGAAAAAATGTAAAAAAAGATAAAAAAATGAAAATAAGTGACAAAAAGGCAAAAAAATATTGTTTTTTATTTGGAGTTAAATCTTTTTACATCTTATATTTGTGGAGATAATAGAGCCAATATGACCATAAATAAGGATAAATACTCATTTTATTTAGTTTTTGCAATCTTGTTGTTGTTGCTTATTTTTAACATTACATTAATTTTAATATTGGCATATAGTGGCGATGATGTATTGGATAGAATAACGTTATATCTCTCAATAACATTGTTCTTGATAATTGTAACTATAATTTTGTTATGTGTTATATGTAAAAGGTGTAAAAATAATTATGTAAGATGCGAACATATCACAAACATAATTCATGATTGTAAGACGCCAATAGCTACTATCAATATAGTATGTCAAACTTTAAATGATACTGATATAGATTCTGAAGAGTCTTTGAAATATTACTCTGATATTGTCAAAATGGAGTCGTCGAGACTTGTAGTCATGATAGAAAATATTTTGAGTCTTATTCGCCTAAATGATTCTCATATAGATTATAATCAGATAGTTGATGTTGACAAGGTGATTAATGAGTCGGCCGCTTCGATGAATTTTTTGATAGATAGCCTCAAGGGAAAGTTAGTGCTTAATCTAAGTTCAGATGTTAAATATATAAAAGGAAATTGCGATATACTTCAGTCTATTATTACTAATCTTATAAACAATGCTATAAAATATTCTAAAGCTCAGCCAAAGATTATTGTGTCAGCCACAAAGGTGGATGAAATTATTGAAATTGTTATTTCGGATAACGGTATCGGTATTAAGGAATGTGAGTTAAGTCGTATATTTGATAAGACATATAGAGTGATGTCGTCGGGAGTGAGTAGGGAAGGAACAGGACTTGGCTTGTATTACGTGAAAGAGAATGTTGAGAAAATGAAAGGTAAGATTAACGTAAATAGTAGTTTCGGTAATGGTTCTGAGTTTAGAATTACATTGCCTATTGTTAAATAAATTAAACGTAAGATGATGGAAAGACTGATAAAAATTATGTTAGTCGAAGACGACAAAAATTTAGGATTGATTTTAAAATCTTATCTGACTGTAAAAGGTTACCCGACGACCTTATGCTTTAGCGGAGAGGAAGCATTAAAACATTTCGATCGTGAAAGGATTGATTTTATGATTGTTGATGTTATGATGCCTGGTATTGATGGCTTCACCTTAGTTGAGAAGTTAAAGAAACGTAACATTGATATTCCGACGATATTTTTGACGGGGAAGAGCTCTAGAGCCGATGTCTCTCAAGGATTTAAGGTTGGTTGTGATGATTATATAGTCAAACCATTTAGCATGGAAGAATTATTAGAACGCGTTAGAGCTATTTCGAGGAGAGTTATTCTTCGGGAAAAGGAGCAGAGAATCTTTAAGATCTCATCATACACCTTCGATATCGCAAGACATGTCTTGATAAGAAATGGCGTTGAGAAGAAACTGACGACGAGAGAGTTGGATCTTTTATTTATGTTTTGTGAGTATATGAACCGCGTCGTTGAGCGTACCTATGCTTTACATAGGATATGGCGTAAGGATAATTTTTTCAATGCTCGTAACATGGACGTGTATATCTCAAAGATTAGGAAACTCTTGAAAGATGATCCTAATATAGAGTTACAAAACATCCATGGTGTGGGTTATAGATTGGTTGTGAAGAACAATACTAATCAATAATCCTGTAGCGGTAAGAAGAGTGTGGGAAACGTCTGCCTTCTGTGATCTCCCAATACGGAATGTTGACGGATGCTGGCGCTATGTTGTTTGTTTTGTCATTGATGATTTTCCAGAAATGATCGGAGCCTGGACCTTTGTCGGTGTTGGTTAATATGATAAGAGTCTTGTCGTTGACATCATCTCTGATGAAGAAGGAACGATATCCTTTCCACCAACCATAATGATAATAACATCCAGGATATTTGCTCGGTATTCTCCATCCAAAACCATAGTTGTCTTTACGTTTCCTGCTCTTCGGACTGCCTGGTTTAAACGCCTCGTCTTGTATAGAGTCGGGTACGTATAACCCATAATCTACAGCAGTCCAGAAACGGAACATGTCTTTGGTGTTAGATATCATGATCTTATCTCCTTTAACACCATTGAGGTATTCATTCTGTGCCTGCATCGGACGGCGACGTCCTAAATAATATCCTTGTACAACGTCCTCTATGTACATAGATACTGTGGTGTCGTCGCGCATCTCATATATGTATGAGTTATCCATTCCAACGGGGTCGAAAACGTTCTCTTTCATAAAATCAGCGAACGATATACCTGATACTCTCTCTACTATCGATGCTAATAAGGCATAATTGACGTTGCTATAGTTAAATCCTTTGTCGGGTTTGAAATATGGCGTAGGGACATATTTTACATAATATTCAATCATATCGTCATTGAGAAATGGCTGTTTCCTGTCGGGCCAATGCGCATCAGCCATACTCTCATATCTCGGTAAACCAGAACGATGATTTAACAACAAACGAGTCGTGATTCCTTCATATGGAAACTCAGGAATGTATTGCCTAATATCGACATCATAATCTATCTTACCTTGACTCCTTAATATCATAATGGCTTCTGCAGTGAACATCTTAGAGACTGAACTCAACTGAAAGATGTCATCTGTTTGTAACTCGTCTTTCCTGTTCCTGACGTTACGAAATCCCCACGCTCCTTCGTATATTATACGTCCTTGCTCAGCGTATAAAACAGTGCCGTTGAAGCCTGTCTTCCTTCTTAAATTGCTGAAAACCTTCTCTATACTCGCAGCCTTCTTGCTGATAACAGTTTTATCTAAATCAATAAATATACTGTCAACATTAACATTAGGATATTTTTCAACCTCTTCAAGAGTGATGTCGTTATACTCATTCTTAGAACATGAGATGAGTGTAATTAATAATGAACAATATAGAATTAATAATGAAAAAAGTCTGCTGAACGTCGAATGTAAACTTAATATCTTTTTGTACATCATGTGAACTTTATGAAAAATGCAAATATACAAAAAGAAACTTTTTATAATGAAAAAACTTGTTGCCATGTTGCCTCATTGACATGTTGAGTTTTTTCTTATCTTTGCAAATTATTCATTTAATTATTTAATCGACTGATATTTATGTCACAATTTCAAGATTATGGTTTGAACCCGGCTATACTGAGGGCTATTGATGAGCTGGGTTTTAAAGAACCTATGCCAATTCAACAGGAGACTTTACCTGTGCTCCTCTCACAGAAGACTGACTTAGTTGGTCTCGCCCAGACAGGTACCGGAAAGACAGCCGCCTTCGGACTTCCGCTTCTTCAGAATATCGACGCCTCGCAACGTTGCGTGCAAGCTCTGATACTTTGTCCGACTCGCGAACTCTGTGTTCAGATTTCCAAAGACTTGAAAAACTATTCAAAATATATCCCTGAGATATTAGTAGTGCCTGTTTATGGCGGAGCAAGTATCGAGGTGCAGTTTAAAGAACTTGCAAAGAAACCTCAAATCATTGTCGCGACTCCAGGTCGTCTCGAAGATATGATACGTCGTGACAAGATAGACTTCTCTAACGTAAGAACTATCGTCCTCGACGAAGCCGACGAGATGCTCGATATGGGATTCCAAGAAGATGTCGATGCGATATTAGAATATATGCCTGAAGAGAAAAACATTCATCTCTTCTCGGCGACGATGCCGGTGGAAGTGGAGAAAATACTCAACCATTATATGACTGACCCAGTGAGAATTTCTATCGGTCAGAAAAATTCTGGTACAGCTAACGTGCGTCACATACATTATTTAATCAGAGCCAACGACCGTTACCTTGCATTGAAACGTTTCATCGACTACACTCCTTCAATTTACGGTATCGTATTTTGTAGAACGAAACTCGAAACTCAAGAAGTCGCAGATAATCTCATTCACGATGGTTATAACGCCGCCTCACTTCACGGCGACCTCTCGCAAGCTCAACGCGACTTGGTGATGAATCACTTCCGTCAACGTTATCTGCAAATTCTCGTCGCTACTGACGTGGCAGCTCGCGGTATCGACGTCAGCGATCTTACACATATTATTAATTATAATCTTCCTGACGAGACTGCCGTCTATATCCACAGAAGCGGTCGTACAGGTCGAGCCGATAAGACAGGCGTTTGTCTTAGTCTTATTCACTCTCGCGAGAAACATAAGATTAAGGCTATCGAGAAACAACTTGGTCAGACTATCGAAAGAGCGATGGTTCCATCGGCGAAACAAGTGTGTGAGAAGCAGCTCTTCAATCATATCGACCGTCTCGAGAAAGTCGATATCATGCGTGCCGACATCGAAGATTATCTTCCTATAGCTTTCAGAAAACTCAACTGGCTCAGTCGCGAAGACTTGATAGCGAGAGTAGTAGCTCTTAACTTCAACCGCTTCTTAGATTATTATAAAGATGCGAAAGACTTGAACTTCGACGATACTAAGCCAGAGAAGAAAGAGAAAAAAGCGAAAGGCGAGAAGAAAGACTACGACGACAGCGGATTGCAACGTCTTTTCTTCAGCAAAGGTAAAAAAGATAAAATCAAACCTAATAATATCATAGGTAAGATTAACGACGTTACAGGAACGAAGGACATTCGCATTGGCAGAATCGACATGATGGAGAATTTCTCTTTCGTCGATGTTGATGAGACGCAAGCACAATTCATCGTCGATTGTTTCGCTGACGAAAGAAAAAATAAGGAAGGAATCCGCGTTGAGATAACGACTACCGACCCTAAACCAAAGAAGAAAAAAGAAAAGAAACAATTCGACGACGACAGACCGGAACGTAAGAACCGCGACAAGTTCGGCGACAGAAGCTACAAACCTGAAGGTAAGAAGGAAAGGAAGAAAGAAAGTCGTAAAGATTCAAGGAAAGATTCTAAGAAAGACCGCAGAGACAGGAAAGAATCAGGTCGCAGAGGAAAGGGAAGAAGCAGGTAAAATCTGAGAATCTGAGAATTTGTTTGACGTAGAGACGTATGAATGATACCTATAAAATTAACCAAACATTCATGCGTCTCAAACTATAGAATAAATGCAGGAGCACAGAAAAACAGGTGTTTCTATATGTCTGAAAATTTCTTCATCTTTCCAAGATGATTCTTTGATGCCATTGATAAAAGAAAAGTATTTTGACTTCGGCAAACGTATTTTTTGCCCGATTTTTTTTAGAAAGTCATTAATGTCTTCCACTTTTTTAAGTGTCAATTCGTATGGAATGACAATTTGCTGTTTGGTAGTAATTTCTTCATAATTGTCTGTGAGAATAGGAATTATGTAGCAATAAGGATAGATACCTGCGATGGTGTACATTATGACATATTCATCTGATAACCGATCGTCGACAGGATGATTTCTATCAATGATATATTTTTTTAACCCAATTATATACTTGAATACACCAATCTTAATTTTTGGAAAATTGTAAATATAAACCCAATATCAACAAATCAATTCCTTGATACTTAGGATAAACAACAATGGCGGCGGATATCCCCTTAATATAAATTATTAAAAAGTATATTCGCCGCCACGAGGGTTTACAAGGATTACCAAAGAGGATTATATCCCAAGATAATCAGTACAAGTAATCCAATGCCCCACAAGCATAATGCGGTTTTCCAAGCAAATCCTATTTTCGCCAAGAATACATCAAATTCAGTATTCCACCAAAAGTCTCTTGGAGCAATAGCCATTTCAACACTGAACATATATCCAAGAATAAAGCCAATTACTCCCAAAATTCCAGTGGCTCCAAATTGCCAACCGACCCACCAATATAAAACATCAAGTCCAATGACGAGAGCCAAATTAACAATTAACAGAAAACAAGTAATAAATCCCATAGTTCTATGAATTAGTAGTTAAACAACCGATTATTTCGTTGGCATATTGTTCTGCAATATTCGTAGCAGTAGCCTTGCGTTCAAGTAATAACGGATAGCGTTTTACAATTGCACCTCTTGCTGCTCCCGACAAATGTGGTAATGTGATACAAGAAATTAGTAATTCAGGATTTTCGGTTGCGACATCGTACATTATACTTCCTGCCCGATTTCCTAAACATACGCAAAGTGTGGGCTTTACACTCCCTATTTCCTTTTTAAGAATATCCACATACACCGCCTTTTGGGTGTTTGCATATCTATCGGAGGTCTTGTGGTCATAAACAAAATACTTCCGTGCATCTGTCAGATAGACACCATTACCAGCCGACACCAATCTATTGATAAGTTCATAAACCATTTTACCTCCTTTTGTATGTGCTCGGTGAGTTGCATCGTGCAGACCAAATGGACTTGATAAAATGGCATCTTGGCACTCACCATACCATTTGTTGCTCCTTAGCGGGTCTTGTGCAATAAGCATTATTCGTGGATTACTACTCTGTATATTAAACCAAGTTGGCAAATCTACACCAATAGCACCTTTACCCAATTGTTCAAAATCTGTCTTGAATTTCGGGTGTTTAACAGACATCATTATCCCTGTTGTATCAGCATACCCACGAAATGGTTTCAAATTTTCTGTAAACAAACCTTGCCATTGTTCATACGAAAAATTATATCCCTCTTTCATTTGCTGATACCTTTCTTTCAGTAGTGATAAATTTTCCGCACCCAATACCTCTTCGGCAATCAATTGGGGGATTTTCTCTGAAAGATTACATTTATTGCAAAATAAGTTTTCCATATCAGTTTAATTATCTAATTTTTTCAGTGTTTTCTCTATATCTTCTTTAGCTTTTTTGAATATACCACTTAGAATAGAAGGTTTCTTCGTCTGCTTACTTTTTAATTCCTCAAATTCA
>SUWU01000028.1 GCA_015061295.1 Lentimicrobiaceae bacterium | reverse complement strand
AGGTAAGCGAATTTAAGCTCTACGCGCACAGGAGTGAAGTCGCCGTTGATGACGTCTTTTATCTCTGATGATATTGTTCCGCCTGCCAATTCTTTAATCAACAAAGCAGCGCGTTTCAATGCGTATATTGTCATGTTAGGGTCGCATCCACGTTCAAAACGGAAGCTGGCATCGGTCTGCAATCCGTGATATTTTGAAGTCTTACGTACTGAAGTAGGATTGAAATAAGCGCTCTCAATGAACACATTAGTTGTGCTTTCTGTCACTCCCGACTCAGCTCCGCCGAAGACACCTGCTATGCACATTGGCTCTTCTGCGTTACAAATCATCAAGTTAGTGTTGCTGAGCTTACGTTCTACTCCGTCTAATGTCACGAACTTAGTTCCTTCTTCGAGACATTTCACAACGACTTTCTTACCTTTGATTTTATCTGCATCGAAAGTATGAAGAGGCTGACCTGTCTCCATCAAGACGTAATTTGAAATATCAACGATGTTATTTATTGAGCGAAGTCCGATAGCTTCAAGTCTATGTTTCAACCATTTTGGTGAAGGTCCTACTTTCACGCCGCTTACTGTCACGCCCGAATAGCGAGGACAAGCCTTAGTATCTTCTACTACGACTTCGATGTCGTTATTTGTATTTTCAACTTTGAAATCATCTACCGAAGGAATGACGAGATGATATTTATCTGTTTTCTCTTGATAATTGAGCGCTGCCACCAAGTCACGGTTGACACCTATATGAGATGTTGCGTCGGAGCGGTTGGCGGTGAGACCTATTTCAATCGTCGTATCTTGCTCCACAGGGAAATAGAAAGAAGCAGGTTTGCCGACTTCATAATCTTCAGGAAGCACCATGATACCATCGTGTGACTCGCCAATTTGAAGTTCGTCTTCAGCGCAAATCATGCCTTCCGACACCTCGCCACGAATCTTACCTTTCTTGATAGTGAACGACTCGTTGCCATTATGAAGCTCTGTGCCAATAGTAGCGACCAAAACCTTCTGACCTTCAGCCACGTTAGGAGCACCGCAAACTATGTTGAGAGGCTCTTCAGCACCAACATCGACTTTTGTTATATGAAGATGATCTGAATTTGGATGATCTACACAATAAATCACTTTACCTACTACAACGCCTTTCAAGGCACCTTTTATTGATTCGTATGGAGTTAAGTCTTCAACTTCGAGACCTGTTCCTGTTAATTTCTTTGCTATTTCTTCTGCTGATAAATCGCAGTTGATATACTGCTTAAGCCAATTATAAGATACTTTCATTGCAAAATCATGATTTAAAATGCAAAGATAACATTTTATGACAAAATGTCAGAGTTTTTAAAAAACTTTTTTTGTAAACTTCGACTATTATCCACACAACTATTGATGACTTGACAAGCTCAACACAATAATCATTGATAAAATCGATAATCATATCAAAAATATCAGTTTGACAAATGATACTTCATCGTTGTATCTTTGCATCATCAAAATGAACAAAGTCGAATGACAAATGTCTATAGACTAAAGTAAAAATAGAAAAAGTAAAAAATAAATTATTATAAACAACTAAAAATAAAACACTATGGAAACAAACAACACAACAATCAACGTAATGCCAAGAATTGGCGACATAGCTCCTTCTTTCACAGCAAAGACAACACAAGGTCAGATCAACTTCCCATCAGATTATAAAGGCAAATGGAAAATATTATTCAGTCACCCTGCCGACTTCACACCAGTATGTACCTCAGAGTTCATGACATTTGGCAGCATGGCAGAAGAATTTGAGAAGCTCAACACACAATTAGTAGGTCTCTCGGTTGATGGTTTGTACAGTCACATTGCGTGGTTACGCACCATCAAAGAGAAGATTGACTGGAAAGGCATGAAGAATATGGAGATTATGTTTCCTCTCATCGAAGACATCACGATGGATGTTGCTAAGAAATACGGCATGATTCAGCCAGGTGAAAGCACGACATCGGCGGTACGAGCAGTTTTCTTCATCGACCCACACGACATAATTCGCACTATCATGTATTATCCACTATCGTTAGGACGTAACTTTGATGAAATCAAGAGAGTCTTGATAGGATTACAGACTGCCGATAACTTTGGAGTAGCATTGCCAGCAGATTGGCGTCCAGGAGATGAAGTAATAGTGCCACCAGCAGGTTCATGCGGTGTAGCAAAAGAAAGAATGCAAAACACTGACGACTTACATTGTTATGATTGGTTCTTCTGCACCAAGAAGTTAAGCAAGGAAGCTGTAGAAGAGAAACTTGGCAAGTAACAATTAAACTTAAGGTTAATGAAGTTTAGATTAATGTTAATTACGATGCTGCTACTTTCCATGAAGGTGGCAGCATCCAACAAAGGAGATGAGACGATGGCTATAAACATAACAAAGGAAGACTTCTTGAAGAAAGTCATGGATTATAAAAATAATCCTACAGAATGGAAATATCTCGGCGACAAACCTGCTATCATAGACTTCTACGCTTCATGGTGTGGGCCTTGTAAAATGTTAGCTCCGATAATGGAAGAGTTGGCTAAAGAATATGATGGTAAAATGTATGTGTATAAAGTCGATACCGAAGCTGAACAAGAATTAGCTCAGATATTTGGAATACGCTCCATACCTTCTATATTATTTATCCCTATGGAAGGAAAACCGATGATGACACAGGGTGCCTTACCTAAGACTGAACTAAAGAAAATTATCAGCGAGAATTTAGGTGTCAATTAAATGATTGTAATTAAAACAAAGAGGCTGACTAAATTAGTCAGCCTCTTTGTTTTATAACTTATATTCCTAACGAAATGCCAAGTCCTTTCGCGGTTCTGACTAAGTCGTGTTCTTCGGTGACGAGATTCATCTTAGCAACAGCATCTTCTAATGGCACCGCGATGATATTCGGATGACGATAGGCTACCATCTTTCCATATTCCTGATTCAACACCATCTCGAATGCCTTAACACCAAACTGTGATGCGAGGACTCTGTCGTAAGCAATAGGAACTCCGCCTCTTTGCAAGTGACCTAATGTCGTCTCGCGCATATCGTGTTTGAATCCTGCGGCTTTCATCTGTTCGATGAACTTCTGTCCGATGCCGCCGAGTTTCACGTTTTCATAACCTACTTCCTTGCTGACTTCAAACACCTGTTGTCCGTCTTTAGGCTTAGCACCTTCAGAGATGACAACAACAGCGAAACCTCTGTCATTGACGAAACGGCTTTCTAATCTTTCTTTTACCTTTTCTATGTCGTAAGGAAATTCTGGAAGGAGACACACCTCCGCTCCGCCAGCAACGGCTGCGTTTAAAGCAATCCATCCAGCGTCGCGTCCCATCACCTCCAATACAAAGACGCGGTTGTGACTTGCTGCCGTCGTGACTAACTTATCTACAGCTTCAGTAGCTATCTCGACGGCAGTTTGATAACCGAAAGTGCTGTCAGTCATAGATAAGTCGTTGTCGATAGTCTTTGGAACACCTATTATATTAAGCCCTTTGTCGAATAACTTCTTTGATATTCTCTGTGAGCCGTCGCCACCGATATTGATAACGCAGTCGATGCCCATATATTGCAGCTTCTTGATCATCTCATCGGAGCGATCTACCGTTGTCCAAGTGCCGTCGTTGTTTTTCACTGGCCATGAGAACGGGCCTCCTTTGTTGGTGGTTTCCAATATTGTTCCGCCTCTGAAGTGTATTCCTCTCACGCTTTCTGGAGTGAGTCGCACTATCTCCGATGGTTCCCACAGCACTCCGTTGAAGGCTTGTATGCTGCCAAGGACTTCCCAGTCTTTCTCCTGCGAGGCTCTCTTCACGATGGCTCTTATCACGGCGTTCAAACCTGGGCAATCGCCGCCGCCTGTTAATACTAATACTCGTTTCATCAGCCCTTCAAATCTAATTTTATCTGTAATTCTTCTAATTGTGCGTCGGCTATTGTAGAAGGCGATTCTGTCATCACGTCGCGACCCATATTGTTCTTAGGGAAGGCGATGAAGTCGCGGATGCTTTCTTGTCCGCCGAACAATGAGCAAAGTCTGTCGAAGCCGAATGCCAATCCTGCGTGTGGTGGTGCTCCGTATTCAAAGGCGTTCATCAAGAAGCCGAACTGCGATTGTGCGCTTTCGTCGGTGAAGCCTAATGTGCGGAACATCTTGTTTTGTAAGTCGCGGTTGAAGATACGTACCGAGCCGCCTCCGATTTCAACGCCGTTGAGGACGATGTCGTAAGCGTTAGCTCTGATCTCTGCCCATCTGCTTGGCTCTTCGTCTAAGAGATATTCGTCTTCTGGCTTAGGCGCAGTGAATGGATGGTGTTTTGCGTAATATCTTTGTGTCTCTTCGTCCCATTCCAAAAGCGGGAAGTCGATAACCCATAATGGCTTGTAATCGTCTGGATTGCGAAGTCCTAATTGGTTACCCATCTCGAGACGTAAGGAGTTCATCTGAACTCTTGTTTCCATTGTCTTGCCACAGAGAATTAACAACATATCGCCTGCTACTGCACCGCAACGGTCTATCCATGTCTTCAAATCTTCTGGTGAATAGAATTTATCGACCGATGATTTTATGCTGCCGTCTTCGTTATATTTTACGTAAACCAAACCTTTAGCTCCTACTTGTGGTCTCTTGACGAAATCTGTCAAGGCGTCGATTTGCTTGCGTGTGTATGATGCGCAGCCTTTTGCGTTGATAGCGACCACTAACTCAGCGTCGTCGAATACTGGGAATCCCTTACCTTGTGCTAAGTCGGTAAGCTCGACGAATTTCATATCGAAACGGATGTCTGGCTTGTCGCTGCCGTAATATTTCATAGCGTCGTGCCATGTCATACGTGGGAACTTATCGAACTCTAATCCTTTGACTTTCTTGAAGAGATGTTTTGTCAGACCTTCAAAAGTGTTCAAGACGTCTTCTTGTTCTACGAACGACATCTCGCAGTCAATCTGTGTAAATTCTGGTTGACGGTCGGCACGAAGGTCTTCATCGCGGAAACAACGAACTATCTGGAAATATTTGTCGAAACCAGCGACCATCAATAATTGCTTAAATTGTTGAGGTGACTGAGGAAGAGCGTAGAATTCACCTGGATTCATACGTGATGGAACGACGAAGTCGCGAGCTCCTTCAGGTGTCGATTTAATCAAACATGGAGTTTCAATTTCGATAAATCCTTGTTCTGAGAGATAGCTTCTTGTCTCGATAGCCACGTTATGACGTAAGATAAGATTGTTCTTCAAAGGATTACGACGTAAGTCTAAGTAACGATATTTCATACGAAGGTCGTCGCCGCCATCTGATTTGTCTTCAATAGTGAAAGGAGGAGTCTTACTTGCATTCAAGATATTGAGTTCTGTAAGCTGTAACTCGATTTCTCCTGTTGGGATATTAGGGTTTTTCGATTCTCTTTCAATGACTTTACCTTTAGCTTGGATAACGAACTCACGTCCTAAGGTACGAGCTTTCTCTATGACTTCTGCCGAAGTGACGCCTTCTTGTAAGAATAGCTGTGTCAATCCGTATCTGTCGCGAATGTCAATCCAAATGAGAGTGCCTTTGTCACGTACGCGTTGCACCCAACCGCTCAAAACGACTTCCTTACCTGCATCGGCAAGACGAAGTTCACCGCAAGTATGTGTTCTGTACATATTATATCTGTTTTTGTTATTTCAAAAATTAACCTACAAAAATAATGATTTTTACTTTTCTTTTATCACTTTCATGCAACAATTTCTGCAATCGAAGTCGAGACGGAAACGTCCTTTGTCGTTGACCAAATATAACGATGTCGCTGGCTTCCCTATCTCCTTGCTACATATATTGTTAGCGTAACGAATACAATGTTTCGTCGTCATAACAACGAGTTCGTCATTAGATTTGATTTTCTCCAAACCGTCTTCAATATCTTTCACTCCGTGAAGCTCGTAAAACTCTCTCGCTTTCTTGTTGATGACATTGCCGAGATATGTAAGATGTTCCTTAGGATAAATTATATCAGATGTTGTAGCTTTGACATCTCTGCGTTCTCTTTCATCACGATGCTTCTCAATAAGATATGAACGTAGCTTCTCAACCAAATCTTTCTTCATCTCACCGAGAACCGATGCGCGGATGAAATAGGCCGTTGGCTGTTGAACACTAAACTCTGAACCCTGACACTGACTTGGCGACTCGGCGACTTGGTGACTAAAACAAAACTCCTCTACCACAAATTCCGTGTCGCCCCATTGCAATAGTTTATTCTTGATATTTTCTAACGCCTTCTCCGCATTATTGGCGATTTCTTTTTCAGCCGACAAATATGTCGTGATATATTCTGAATCTGTATCATGTAATTTCGCTGACAAAGCAAATCCGTCTTCTGTATCAGTAAATATCAAGTCGATTTTCATCTTTCTGTTACCTTGCGATTTCTCGACTTCCTTCTGCCAGACAAGGTCGCTGTTTCTGAAAATCTTGCTGCCTTCAATCTTAAATCGCGTTGCCATCGAAATGTCAGAATTGCTCGTAACAGTCTGACGCTGACTTTGTCGATTTTTAGACGTGTCAATGTGTTTTATTGTAGGTAACATTGACGCGTCTCTACTGACGGCATTTACATTAAATCCCAAAAGATTGTTCTCTCTGTCTAAGAAACAAAGTCCGTCGCCGTTATGAAGCGTTTTTCCTGTCCTGATAGTCACTGACTTATTCTTGACTTTTTCTATCGTTCCGAGATATTCTCCCATCGACTTAGGCGAATATGGAGCGTCGATATATTTTTGTCTGCCGTGGATGAAATAGTCGGTGAAGCCTCTTGAAAACGATTTCTCTGGATTTGGATAGAAAGCGGGATTGCTTTCGCCGCGTGAGCTTCTGCAAATATCGTTGCGACGTTCAATGATTTCGTCGATCGTCTTTCTGTAAAAAGCAGTGACATTTTTCACATAGTCAATATCTTTCAACCTGCCTTCAATCTTGAAAGAGGTGATTCCTGCGTCGATGAGTTCTTCTATGTTTTTAGAGTTATTCAAATCTCTTAAAGAAAGAAGATGTCTGTTGGAAACCAAGCGTCTGCCTTCAGCATTTTCGAGATTCCAGCTGAGACGGCACGGCTGAGCGCAGGCTCCTCTGTTAGCGGAACGTCCGCCGATGACGTGACTCAAATAACATTGTCCGCTATACGAGACACACAAGGCGCCGTGAATGAAATATTCTAACGGAACTGTCGTCTTAGAACGAATGTCTTTTATCTGCTCGATGCTTAATTCTCTCGCCAAAACGACTTGAGAAAATCCTACGTCTTCCAAGAACTTAACCTTCTCCGCATCAATATTATGACATTGAGTCGAAGCATGAAGTGCGATAGGTGGCATATCCATATTCAGTAACGCCATATCCTGAACTATGAGCGCATCGACACCAGCGTTCCAGCAGTCGTAAGCGAGCTTGCGAGCATCTTCTAACTCATTGTCAAACAAGAGAGTATTCATCGTGACATATACTTTAGCATCGAAGAGAGCCGCATGTCTGCACAGAGTCTCAATATCTTCGATGCTGTTACCAACTTTCTCTCTCGCACCAAAACTCGGTCCGCCAATATACACAGCATCGGCGCCATGATTGATAGCCGCGATGCCTACTTCAAGATTCTTCGCCGGCGATAAAAGCTCAATTTTTTTCATAAAGGAAATGTTTGTTGCAAAGATAGAAAAAAGGCTAAAGTCAAAAGTCCAATGACTAAAGATTTTTTGGCAATGAGCTTTGAGCAACAACTACAGAGACATATCAACGACACAGAAAATAATACACGAGATGTCGTTGCTGCATCTAAAGTGACATTACTTTCAATATATTAATTGTAAACTGTAAATTGTCAATTAAAAAAAATGCTTCCCACGTCAATAAGTTCTCCGTCGTATAACTCGATGAGATTAAAATTGTTATCTTTTAAGAATTTATCTAATTCGGTTTTCTCTTTTAGATTTTTCGTGCTACCACAAACTATAAGATTATTTTTCCAAACGCCGCAACAGCCGGGGAAAAATCCGTTTCTCTGACCTTCCAATTTAATCTGTTTCGGGTCGATGT
Source organism: Lentimicrobiaceae bacterium (assembly GCA_015061295.1). Lineage (GTDB taxonomy): Bacteria > Bacteroidota > Bacteroidia > Bacteroidales > F082 > Limimorpha. Next base: position 19,761 of record SUWU01000028.1, on the reverse strand, counting down.
ACAGTACTTTGACTGTTGAACTTTGACTCTGACTATTGACAGCTGACAGCTGACGGCTGATAGCTAAATCCGATGTTATGAAAGCTTTTTCATTCAAAGCCAAAAGATTACATCGCGTGTATCCTTGATTGACATTTATGTGATTTTCGTAAGATGACAAAATCGTCTCGTCGGTATGTTTCAAATTATGTATCAACAAATTCCCAATTCCGACTGCGTTATAAGGAACCGTCTCCGGATATTTCTTCCCTACTTCTTTCTTGCCTTCGATGAGTTTTATCTTTAGCTTTTTTAATTCCTTGATTATTCTTTTAGGAGCATTTGGCGCATAAATCAAGGCATCATCTTTTTGAAAGAAGAAAATATCTGGATGTGAAGCTATTGAATTGTAAGTCACGGAAGTAGGATTGATAAAAAGGACGTTTCCTAATTTTTTAAGATTCTTCTTCGCTTCCTCTGGCATTCTCGAATCAGCGATAATTGTCGGAAGCTCGTCTCTTGTAGTGATGGTAAAATTAAACTCTGACAATGACAATGACTTTGACAATGACTCTGACAATGACAATGACTTTGACAATGACTTGGTGACTTGGTGACTCGGTGACTCGGTGACTCTAAATTCGACGTTACGAAACCATTCCGACAACATTCTCTTATTCTCGCCATTCCATCCTATAGCGTGATTTATCTGCGATTCAGGCACATTGATTATTATGTTTTTAGTCAGGTTTTCAGATTCTAAGGTTTTCAGATTCTCAAATTTCTCCTTCCAGATATGAGAGAAAACCATCTCAGCAAAATTCTTGTGATAAGGACCAGCAACGTAACCGTCTTTATCCAATTCATCAGATTGATGCAGACCTATTCTTAAGACTTTAACTTGATTTTCAATAAAATAAGAATATAATTTTGAAGAACGACTTACAGCTTCATTGATAGAAAGAGCTTCGTAATCGCCATTACGATATAAAGACTCTAACTCAGTGTCTTTCACTACGATACAAGGATAGATACGAGTCTCTTTCGCTCCGAGATTCACTATATCTTTTGCTGTCTGAAAATCTTTCTCTTCAGAATCGTAAGGCAGACCTATCATCATTTGTAGTCCCAAAGTAATATCTTCGGAAAGAATTATCTGCGATGCTTCAACAATATCGTTGTAAGTATGACCACGTTTACAATGTTTCAGAACTTCATCATTTGTACTTTGCGCTCCGAGTTCGATGTTACGCATACCTAGATGTTTAATTTCTTTAACACGCTGGAGCGATATATAATCGGGGCGAGTGCTGCAACGAATACCATGAACGAGATTTTTATCAAGATAAGGCTGCACTACTTCAAGATAATCGTTTTGCATCTTGACAGGAAGCCCTGTGAAATTACCACCGAAGAAAGCCACTTCCACGAAACGATTTTCTTCTTTAAAAGAAGCCAAGTGACTATCTATTATATTTTTAACATCCTCAGGCTTAACTACATCGCTATTTCCTGTAATATGAAATTGATTACAATAGACGCAGCGATAAGGACAAGCGAGTTCAGGTAAAAAAATAGGTATATTGTAGTGTTTTATCATGAGGTCAAAAATACAAAAAATAATTGTGAAATTTCAAATATGAAACGTCGATTTTAATGCTTAAGATGTTAATTATTTTTATACAATTTTCTTATAAAAATTAAGTTAAAATTAGTATATTTGCGGAAATGAATTTTAATTTTTACAACTATGAAATTACACATCAAGAACATTCTTCTTCTCGGCATGTTATTGCTTATAACAGTTGGAGGGACAACAAGTTGCAAGAGCAAGAAAAAGTTAGCAAAGCAAGAATATGAAGCTAAGTTAACACAAGCCAAGACCGATTTAAATGCAATCATCAATGGAGAGACTCAATGGACATTAGAGGAACAGAGGGCTCGCATCGAAGAAATTGAGAAAGCAGATTTTCAAGATACAGAGATTGACGAATTAATTGTGAAAGCCAAATCTGCAATAGACGACAAACAAGCTGAGGCAGAACGCATCGCAGAAGAGGAGCGGTTACGAGAATTAGAGTCGCAGAAGGTTATTGAGAAAGAAACATCTATAGAAGATTACTTCGCTATTATTGCTGCTGCACCCGATGCAGAGACAGCCAACGAGAAGATAGCAGAAGCTATGCAGTTGTTTGCTGCACCCGATGTACCTGTCCTTATTATTATATATCATTTAGGAGATATTGTTGATTATGATGCTCCTACCACAGCTGAGAAATATCTCAACTACATTAAAGATCAGAAGAGTGTGACAGTACGCGTCAATAACATCAAATATGACGACAACAACAAAATCACTGAGTTAGAATTAATTAAAAAGTAATCATTATGAAGAAGACAATATTATTTTTATTATTCGGTTTGTTTTTTATCGGTAATAATCAATCATTTGCACAGGAGCTCACGCCAGAACGCAAGCAGGCTGTCGATAGTCTCGCATTGGAAAAAGTTCGCGACCTCAGCAAATACATAAAGATTATAGGTTCCAAAGACACACCATGGAGTGAAGCCAACAGAGTTATTGAACGAGCAGAGGAGCTTTTTGCACCAGACGCTGAGATAGGTGTTTCCTCATTATCATCTAACGAAGTGTTGTATTATAAAGTACGCAAATATCTCGAGCGTCTAATGCGTCTCAATTACGACAGAGTAGAAATAGATTGGTATAAGATAGAGTATGTCAGCGACTTACAGCGTCAACCTGATGGAACATACGTTGGCGTAATAACGATTTTCCAGACATTCAAGGGATACGATAAAGAAGGAAGATTGATATATCAAGACACTACTAAAAAAGACATAACAGTTTATGTTAAACGCAAAGAGACTCAGATAGGCGGACGTTTGATTGGTTTCTGGGACGTACTTCTGGGTGACATGCGCGTAAAAGAGACATCACGATGAAAAAGATATTGAGCCTTTGCGCCTTATATTGCTTATTCATACCGACTCATATTGTTGATGCTCAGACATATAGTAATCTCGGAGATGTACAGCTCGATGAGAGAGCGCTATATACCATGACGAAACAAATGAGTCAGTTTATAAGCAGATTTAACTACGAAGAAGATCAATACGGTAAAAAGATCAGCAGCAACTCACCCGAATATAGGGATAGGATGAAGCGTAAAACGGTGCTACCATTGCTTTTCGACATGGAAAACCAAAGGACAAACGGCTCATTACGTGACTTCTTTATAGCCGACCTCACAGAATCAGACTCTAACTACTTTGAGTTTCTCGGGGGACAATGGTATTCTGAAGTATCTGCCACCTTCAAATGGAAAGGAAAAGATGTTGACATAAGCATGATACTCACAATAGAAGAGGAAAACCTCGGTTCTAAGTGGGTCTTGACTAACGTATATTTTCCTGAGTTTAACAAACTATTCCCTAAAGGTGACATAGCAGAACAGCAAAAACATTTCCTCCACCCAATGAGCCATGAACTCGACTTCATGAACATATACAAGATTTTTAAAACACCAGAATGTATTGAATACTATGCTGATAAGTCATATTCTGCCGACTATCTTTCTCTATTCTTCTATGAGATAAAACAAGGCAACCTCGTATTTGAAAAAGTTAACAGCGAGAAATTTCATGTATTTCAAATCGATAATTGGTACTTTGAGGTCTCATGGTTCAACAGAGAAGGATATAACACAGGTTGGCTAATATCAAACCTTATTTTTTTGAAAAACAACGAAAAAGAAGAACTTCTAAAATTCTATCAACCTAATATCAACAAATAAAATGAGAAAAATATCATTATTAATATTAATATTGTTATCATCATTTTTTTCTAAAGCTCAGTACACCTTGACTGACAAAGACATCGAGGAGTACGAGGTACAAGTGCAACAGATGGTGCTATACTTAGAGGAGACACTGAATTTTATCGGAGACCCTTCAGTACCAGCAAATGAGAAAGATATTATTTTTAAAGATAGCTATAACAAAGTCTTTAGAGATGAAGAAGTTCAGGTAGAAGACGACTTAGATGACAATAGGGGTATAGCTATTAACAAAGATGTACAGGCTTACCTTAAAGATGTGGATTTCTTCTTTGATAACGTCACATTTAATTTTGATATTCAATCTATTACACCTCAAATAAACGACTTAGGAGAAACGTTCTTTAAGGTGTCGATGATACGAACTATTGCAGGAAAGAATATAACAGGCGACACTGTGAATAATTCAAAAAATCGCTACTTAGAGATTAACCTCGACCCTTATAAGAAAGAACTAAAAATAGTAAGTCTTTATACCACAAAGCCTAACAAGAATGAGGAGCTACGCAATTGGTGGAACTCTATGGATAAATCGTGGAAGGAATATCTCGGACATGATTATTATATCTTCGACACCATCAGCATCAGCAGAGTAGGACAAATACTCGACAACGGATTCACATTGATTGACGATACTATCACCGCCAATATTGCTCCAATATATGAGACTCTTAAACTTATTACAAAAACAACAGATATAGATATATCTAACAATCAAGATATTACAAACTTGAACCCACTTACAGAACTCACCGATCTTTATTCTTTAAATTGTTCCAACACAAAGATAGCCGATATATCTCCAATTCGTAACTTGAACGAAATAAAGAGTTTAAACATAAGCAACACCAATGTAACAGATATATCAAATCTTAAATATGCCAATATTATACAGAATTTTGAGGCTAACAACACGAGCATCAGCGACATAAGTATTATTGCTTTTTATAAAGATTTAACAAACCTATCCATTTCTAATACGAATATCAACGACATCACTCCTATCGCAGGATGCAACAACTTGACAAGCCTCAACTTATCGCATACCAAGATTGATAACCTCGGAGCATTGAGAAAGTTAGATAAACTTCACAACTTAAACATAGGTGGCACCAATGTTAGCGATATAGAACCATTGAGTAGTTTGATAAACCTACATTTCCTTAACATCGACTCAACAAACGTATCTGATTTATCGCCTCTGTCAAATCTTTCTAAACTAAATGAAATCAATTGCTCTAACACAAAAGTGGCAAGTTTAGATGCTTTAAATAACATGATGTATCTTAACAAGATATATTGCGATAACTCCTTAGTTACTAAGGAAGTAGCTGATGCTTATAGAAAGAATAAATCTAATGTCCTTGTTATCAACGAGACAAGAGCCTTAGAATTATGGTGGGAGGAGCTGCCATCGTTTTGGAAGACTCTTTTATCGTCACAAAACAACACCAGCATCAAGCCTACTAAGGAAGAGCTACATTCTATCATCAACATGAGATCGTTGAAACTCAACGACATCATACAAGACATAGAACCTATAAGCCGTTTAACAAATCTTGAGAATCTAGATATGTCAAACTCCATGATTGACGATCTGACACCTTTATATGCTCTTCATAACCTTAAATCATTAAATTTACAGAATACTAAAATATCAGATCTAACACCATTAGCAAACAATAATGAGTTAAGAGTTATTAACATTGAAGGCTCTAAAGTAACATCGTTACAAGCATTACATGAATCGAAAAATCTTACTAAAATATTAGCTGACAATACCGATATTACGAACGAGGAGGTATATGAACTAAGAAAGAAACAGAGACAAGTCACGGTAATATATCAGACTGAGACACTTAGGTTATGGTGGGGAAATCTCACTTCCTCATGGAAAGACATATTTAACAATCATATCAGATGTAATCTCAATCCTACATCGGAACAACTTCAAGCAATAATAGATTTAGAAGAGATTGAGATTGACCATAGTTTGACAATTCAAACATTAGAACCATTGACACAACTGATGTTTTTAAAGAAATTGATTGCCAACAATAATCAGATACAAGATCTTAGTCCACTTGAAGATAAAGTATATTTAGAAGTACTCTCTCTCAGTGGCAACCCTATTGATAATTTAGCTCCGCTGAGAAATCTTAAAGCACTAAAAGAGATAAACTTAGAAAACACTACAATTTCAGATTTAGTGTTTCTATCAGATCTTAAGAATGTTAAAGTCCTCAATATTACAGGAACTTACGTGAAGAACCTCAAGCCTTTGGCAGAATTTAATGCATTAGAGGATTTAACAATCGTCAACACAGGTGTCAGAAGTCTTGTTCATATCGAAAACCTGCCATCATTAAAACACCTAAAGGTTTATAAGACAAAGATTAAGAGCAAACATATTGAACTTCTTAAGACGAAACGTCCTGAGTTGAATGTTGTTTATTATTAATCAACAATCCACTCTTTAACAATCTGTTCGGATAAATCATTTAATGTTTTTACGGAGAATGTACTGTCGTAATAATTAAGAGAATGTCTCTTTTCGAGTCTCTCTGTATATTCGGATAGTTTATATGTCTGATGAAGACTTGTTCCGTTAACCCATTCATAATGTGTTATTAATGGAATTACTCCAGCATTATTGATAAAGACAGAATCGTTAATACGTTTTAACTCTATCTTAGCCATCCCTCCAAGTACACGAGGCGTGGCTTTCTGACCTGAGGTGTAATTTCCTAATGAATAATAACATAATGCCTTATTACCATTAGACGTTTCTATCCATTCAATAGGCTGTAATACATGAGGATGCGTACCAATGATAAGATCAGCCCCATATCTTACCATCATCTTTGCCAAACTCGTCTGCTCCTTATTGGGCTTATAAACATATTCAACACCCCAATGCGGAAATACTATAGTAAAGTCAGCTAAAATCTCTGCTTTCTCCAAATCACTCTTAATCATCGTAGTATCAATGAGATTTACGAGATATGGCTTATCTTTCGGCAGAATACGACCATTCAAGCCGTAGGTATAATTCAGAAGAGCAATTCTAATTCCATTCCTTTCAATAACTCTAATCGTCTCTCTCTCTTCTTGACTATCGTTTATACCAAGATATGTGATGTCATCTTGCTTCTTCCAATATTCAATACAATTCAGAACACCCTGAGTTCCAACATCTAAAGTATGATTTGACGCCTGTAATACTACATCAAAACCTGATTTTACGATAGCATCACCGAGTTCATTTGGAGAGTTAAAATTAGGATAACCATCGTATGGACGAAAGTCACCACCTAAGATAGTCTCCTGATTGATAATAGCGATGTCTGCTTCCTGGAAATCATCACGCATGACATCAAAAAGCCGATCGAAATTATATGTACTGTCGTTAATCCTTCCCGATTTTAAAACAGAATTGTGAATCAGGTTGTCACCAACGGCAACGAGACTCACAATACTTATACTGTCGTTATTCTCAACTATGACATCTTTGTCATTATCAATGTTACTTAAAGGCAGAACTGTCATCAGACAGAGCGAAAAAATCAAAAGTATTGTCATGTTGAAAATATTATGTTAATAGAAATCAATCGTCGTAAGATACAAGTTTTCCTTTACTGTTAAATTCAATCTCGAGATAATCATTGAGTTCTATTGTGAAACGATTAAAATCTTTCTCAATATCAGTAATACACATGTCTTTGTGATGAGCTTCGACGAAATCTGTTATTTCTTTTAAGATGAAACCTGTCGGAATACAATTTTTATTTCCGCTGACATCGGTCCATTCGCCTTTGGCGTTAAACTCTATTTCTGTACCATCGTCAAAACGAACTTTGTAATCTACATCAACAAACTCTTTGTCACAGAATACGTATGAGACATTGTAATCGCTGAAATAAGTCTTAACAAATTCTTGAGCTTTGACAGGAAGTTGTTCAAGTTGTGTTAAATCATCTTTAGCACATGAAGTAAAGCTGAGGAATAAAACAGCTACGAAAGTTAAGATGTGTTTTTTCATTTTTAATAAGTTTAATTAGTAATAATTTTATTTAGATAACGTATAATTGTTTAAATTGTTGCGTTAAATCATCTCACCCAGACTATTTTACAACCAAAGTTGTTCCATAAGTTGTTATTTTCTTCAACACTTTTACAAAATCCAAGAAGATAACCTCCGCCGCCAGCACCACACAATTTCACCTGAAAAGCATCTTCGTTAATATTTTTTAAAAAATAATCTTTAAAATGATCAGGTATTGTATGTGACAACAGTTCCAACTGCAATCTTGATAGACTCGACAAATATGAGAAGAAGTCATCGTCCGCCTTATTAATTAATGTATCTATACATTTACCCACGAGAGGGACATATTCATTGTCGAATTTATTAAGATAATCTTTATCTTTTCTTCTTTCTTTAAAATAATCTACCAAAGGAGCTGTAGGACTTTTTATCTTCGTATCAATCAAGAAGATGTGAATATCATCAGATATGAAATCATCATTTAGGACCTTAGCTGTTGGCTGTTGGCTTTGCGACTCTTCACGTTGACTTAATATAAACGGTTTCCCGATATAACATTGTAATGGGTCGAGGCCGGAGCTGCTACCATGAAAGAAACTCTCCATCTTAGCAAGAAAATCTTTCAACTTAGAAATATCGTTAATATCTATTAACTTATATCTGTCGTAAATTGCAGCCACCAACGCACCTGAACTTCCAACACCATAGCCAAGAGGAATATTTGAATCGAAATATAAGCCTGCATCAAGTTCCATCTCAAATCTCCTCAAATCAAGTATCCTAAAGCCGTCGCCATTACGAAGATAATCATAGAGTTTGCGTATCTCTCTATTCGACTCATAGGCCCTCTCCGAAGGACGATTTATAACCGAACTCCATTCACCATAGGTGGAATAATGTGGTATCAATAAGGCATCAGAGCCAAATATCATAGAATACTCACCAAATAAAATTACCTTGCCGTGATATTGTTTGTTCATAGTTTTAGGGGTAAATGGATTAAAGTTATGAGTTTTACATTGTCAACTATTAACTATCAACTATCAGCCGAAACTCTGTCATTGATATATTTATTATTATGACAATAATCTTTCAATACGTTTTCAATAAAAACATGAACTTTGTCTTTACAGAAATCAGGGTATAAAAGATGAACGTTAGGGCCTGCATCTAAGGTGTAACATATTGGAAGAGAAGTATCTTCTCTAAATTCTAAAATTTTATTAATGATATTAACTGTATTAGGTTCTTTCAAGGTATAAGCTGGAGTTGATGTAGCCATTAAGTCATGAAGCTGATTAGCTTCTGCTTCTGCTATTTTTATAAAACCTTCTAAGTCACCTTGTTTTAAAATCGTTAATAAATCTTCAGTATTTTTCCTTGCCGTAGCATAACGACTCTCAGCCATCGGATGATTGTTCATCAAGGAATGACCTGCACGACTGGAGACGCTTTTCTCTTTAGAACTGACAATCAATATTGTGTCGTGATATGATTTAAAGATTGGATTTATCATATCACCGATAGGGACTGCATATTCATCGGAGCTATTTGATAATGCTGGTGTCTTTCCCCATAAAGTCATTGTAGGATACACAGAACGTGATGCACTGCCAGATGCCAATCTCGAAAGGAAAGAAGCCTCCTGCATATCAATCTCACTGTCTTTATATTTTATTCCTAACAGACACATTACCAACGCACTCATCGATGATGCACTCGATGCTATGCCAGAAGAATGTGGAAAAGAATTATAACTCTCTATCTTAAAATGTAATCCCTTTAAAAATGTAAAATATTGCTCGTTCTTCAGAATAAACTTCTCTATCTTATCTTTAAAGGCTTGACTCTCTTTTCCCTCAAAATAAAAGTCAAAAGAAAACTGAGTCTCTGAGTCTCTGAGTCTCTGAGTCTCTGAGTCATCATACGTAATCTTCGTTTCCGTGAAACAGTTGGTTAGGGTGAAACTGATAGACGGATTGTTAGGAAGCTGATTTCCATGCTTTCCCCAATATTTCACGATTGCAATATTAGAGGGGCTACGTTTTATTATTTGACTTTCCATTTTTAGTTTAGGTTAAAGGATTAGAGGATTAAAGAGTTAGAGGGTTAAAGAGTTAGAGATAAAGTATTTATAAAATTGTATTAACTATTAATTATTAACTATCGACTTAATACTATGTCGTTATATCTGAAAATCACATCAAGTCCTTTATTTGTAAAATATTTCCTGACTTTATCTTCATCCCATTCTGTCGCTACCAAGAAGAAGTCGCCTCCCCATGCTCCGAGCGATTTCATCTCACCTTCAAAATCAGGATAATAACTCTTGATACGTTTCCTATTTAAAACATGTTCCATAATCTCCTCATGACTCTTTATCAGATTACAGAAACTATTATAATCATCTACATGACAAATCGTTTCGCTTATCTCAGAAATCTTCATCACCTCGTCGTCATAACATTTCTCTTTATCCAAGAAAGCCTTCACTTCGTTGGCAGAGTTCTGCTTATGACCTTGATAAACAAAATAAAGATTATCTTTAAATGATGGATTGAAATCTGCAGCTCTCGACTCGTTGACTCTATAAAAGATAGCTCCATTAGCTTTAGCGCATGCGATGTCATAGCCAGAGCCTTTGAATGTCATCTCCAACAACTGATAAGGGTTGATGTCTGCCCATTCGGATATGTTATTGATTAATGTAGAACTACTACCGAGACCCCATTGCGGGTTGAAATCTAAGTACGTGCTAAATCTATAGTCGTGACTGTCGTTGAAAATATTTTCATTTAATGACTTCGCTTTTGATAAAATATCAGACAACCGCTTCGCTTTTTCAAAATCGTCACTCTCTTTGACGCTGAAATCACTCTTATCTAAAACTACAGAAAACCAATTTGTTATCTCGTTGACTTGTTCAGACGTGTCAATGTTTGTTGATTTCATAGGTATCATTGACGCGTCTCTACTTGTTGTCTTGGTGACTTGTTGTCTCGTTGACTTTATATAAGCATCCCAGTAAATTTTCCCTTCATCAGAATCCAATGTCTCAACATTCATGCTTTGTCCTAATCTTAAAGGAAGAGCTAATGCAGTAGCGCCTTTTAGGACGAGATATTCGCCTGTCAACAGAAACTTTCCATTAGATTTAAAACAATTCATAATTTATAATTCATAATGCATAATTGTACATTGTTCATTGTACATTATTCATTGCACATTGTAGGAATCTCTCCACTTCAGAATACGACACTATCTTATCTTTAAAATAACATTCTGCCTTTATCTTGTCACTTTCTTTTGCTCCAAGTTGATTGAGGATATTGGCGAGGTGCATTTTCATATGACCTTGTTGTATTCCTTTTGTTGTTAGAGACTTCACTGCAGCATAGTTATTAGCCAATCCCATTACGGCGGCTATCATCATGAGTTCTTGTGCAGAAGGATTGCCGAGCAGTTCTAACGATTTCTTTGCGAGAGGATGAAGCGACGTCAAGCCACCTACTGTTCCGAGTGCGAGAGGCACCTCAAGAGTAAAGCGGAAGATACCGTCTTTAATATCTACTGTTGAGAGACTTTCGTATCTGCCATTTCTTGCTGCAAAAGCATGACCTGCTGCCTCGGTAGCTCTGAAGTCGTTGCCTGTTGCAATAACGACAGCGTCGATGCCGTTATATATTCCTTTGTTGTGAGTAGTAGCACGATAGACATCGATGTGAGCAATATCGACGGCTTTTTTAAATTTCTCAGCGAAACCTTTTCCATCTAAATGCTCATCAACACCGTTTAAGTCATCAACATGACATTCTACCCAAACTTTAACACAACATTCGGGAGTGTAGTTAGACAAGATACACATCACGATTTCTATATCTCTCGACATCTCATCTAATTGATTTTGACGAGAGAAGAAGTTTTGCAGAGTATGTCCAAATGACTCCAATATCGAGTTGATGAAATTGGCTCCCATTGAGTCGCAGGTGTTGAAAGTAACGAGCAGCTGGTAGTAGTTTTCAATTTTATCTGTCATATCGAGCAGATTGATGTCAAGGATTCCACCGCCACGTTTTCTCATCTTCTCGGTGATAGACATGGTATTTTGAAGTAGCTCCTCTTTGATAGCAGGCAGTAAGTCGAATAGAATATTTTTGTCGCCTTTCCAGCAGAAATGCACCTGACCTACTTTTTTCACATCGACGATTTCTGCATGGAAGCCACCTCTTTCGCTCCAGAACTTAGCTGCTGCCGATGCTGCTGCCACAACAGAGCTCTCCTCTATCACCATTGGAACGATGTACGATTTGTCGTTGATAACTACATTAGGTGAAACTCCGTAAGGAATGTGAAAGTTGGAAATGGTGTTTTCGCTGAACTCATCAAATTGCTTTTGCTTCTCACTATCTTGATACCAGAAACTTTTCAGCAAGGCTATAAACTCGCCAGGATTTTCTATATACTCTGCCACTGCTTTCAACTTATCCTCTTTCAGCAACTTAGAAAATCCTCTTTTTATCTTATCTCTTTTTCTTATCTTTTTGTTGTCTTCCATAGTATTGATATGCAAAAATACTAATTAATGTGATAATTGAAAAGAAAAATTTCCCCTAACGTTAAAGAAAAAAATATATTTTTGTATCCAATTAAAAATATTGTTATGAAAAGACTTATTTTCATTTTGCTTATAGCATTCAGCATGAATTTAAATGCACAAACCAACCTTTACACAGCTGTTGATTTCACTGCTACAGATTGTAATGGAAACACAATTAATCTTTTTGAGATATTAGACAGAGGACAATATGTTCTCATCGACTTCTTCTATTACAATTGTGGTCCTTGTCAGAAGGCTTGTCCCAAACTTGTTGAGGCTTATGAAGCTTTAGGGTGCAACGAACATGATGTCTTCTTCATGGAGATTTCTTATACCGACTCCGATGCAAAATGTCAAGAGTGGGACGAGATGTTTGGCGTGAAATATCCCACTATCGGTGTTGATGGCGGAGGTCTTGAAATTGCTGACGCTTATGGGATCTACACCTTCCCTACTGTGATATTAATATCTCCAAGAAAGTCAATCTTAATCCAAGACTTCCCTTATTTCGAAACAGGACAAGATGTTGTCGATAAGTTGACATCTTCTTATATCATAGAAGAGTATCCTTGTCCAGAAGAACCAGAGGAACCAGAAAATCCAGATGACGGCACTATAGGATATGAGGAATTGGCTGAAGGAAGTTTCAGGTTATACCCTAATCCAGCATCGTCTTATGTGAGAATTGTCTCTGATATAAATAATGAAGCCGAGGTCAAGATTTTAGACATTAGCGGACGTTGCGTGAAAAACGTTGTAATAGAAAACTTAAACGACGTAACAATAAATATCGACGACTTAGACAAAGGCATCTATTTTATGATGATAAACAATAAGATAGAAAAATTGATAATAGAGTGATATTTTTGTGTAAACAATCATAAAAAAATAGTACTTTTGCGCATTCAAAAAATTTAATTAATAAAAATCAAATCAAATGAAAAAGTTTTTTACGCTTATCATTGCTGCTTTATTCAGCATTAGTTTACAAGCACAAACACCATTGACAGAAGCTGTTGATTTCACAGCTACAGATCATGAAGGTAATGAAATCAATCTTTTTGAGATTCTCGACGGAGGTCAGTATGTTCTCATTGATTTCTTCTATTCTTCATGTGGAGGCTGTCCTGAAGTAGCTACCAATATGGTTGACGCTTACTATCAGTTAGGCTGCAACGAACATGACGTCTTCTTTATGGAAGTTTCCGCATCAGATCACCCAAACTCTGCTGCAAACTGGATCAACACTTATAGTATCCCTTACCCAACAATCCATAATGATTTCTATGGCACCACTATTGAAGGTCAAGGTACAGACATTTGCAACTTATATCAAGTCGAACTTTATCCAACATTAGTTCTTATCGCTCCAGATCGTCAGATAGTTCATCAAGACATATACCCTGTTCATTCACCAGAAGACATCATCAACCCTCTCGTTCAAGCTGGTATAGAAGAACATCCATGTGATGGTCAAGAAGCAACAACATTGATAGATGTAGTGAAAGAGAAATCAACAAAGATAGATGTTAAGTTCACTCCTAACGCAGCAGCTGTTTCTTACTACTACATGATTTCAGAGGAAGCTAACCTCCCAGCAGAGGCTGTTCAAGTTGAGGGCACACAACAAACAGGTGAATATACTCACACATTCACAGGCTTAACACCTAATACTATATACAATATTTATACAGTATCTGTTGACGATCTCGGTAACTTAGAAGGATTTGAAACAGCACAAGCTGCTACATTATGCGAAGGTGGCGAGGGTATGGCACAAATCGATGTCACTGTAGAATTAGCAAATAATAACGGAACAGATGTAGTTAGACTAACTGCTGAGCCTAACGATGAGACAGCAGAATATCACTACAGCGCCATAACAGTAGCTCTTTATGAAGAAAATACAGCTGTAGCTTTAGATGCAATCATGCACGACAATTATCCACTTTGCGATGTTGACGTATGGGATATCCCTGTAGTAAACCTCAACCCAACAGCTGATTATTATGTAGTCGCTATTGGAATGAACGGCGAAGGCGAATGGGGAGATGTATGTCTCACTCCTTTCAACGTCAGCACACTTGGAGTATCAGAAATGACAATGAACAATGTTGAAATCTATCCTAACCCAGCATCATCAGTTATCAACATAAAATCTGATATGAACGGCGAAGGTCAAGTAAGTCTCATCGACATGACAGGTCGCGTTGTGAAAGATGTTAATGTCACCGACATAAGCAATGCTACAATCAATGTTGAAGACATGAGCAATGGTATTTACTTCATTAAGATTCAACAAGAAAACAAATACAGAATAGACAAAGTCGTCATCAAATAAGATGATATTGTTTTAACAAAAGAAAATAAGCAGTCAAAATTTGATTGCTTATTTTTTATACATAGAAATTATTATATTTGCAACATTATTAACTAAATTGAATGTTATGAAGAAATTTTTATCACTTATCATCGCTGTAATGTTTGGTTTCGTGTTAAATGCCCAGACATCTAAGCCAGAAGCTGCTGATTTCACTTCTTTCGATAGTTATGGAAATGAAATCCACCTTTTTGACATCCTCGAAGGAGGACAATATGTGCTTCTTCATCTTACCATAGAAGGAGGAGAAGATACTCCAATAGTGACACCTCCTATGGTAGAGGCGTATAAAGCTTTAGGTTGCAACCAACATGATGTGTTCTTTATCGGTGTAAATGCTAACGGCACAGCAAATTCCACACAAGAGTTCATTGATGAATATGGCATAGAATATCCTATGATTCACAATGACAATAACACAGGATCAAACACAGCAGTAAGTATCTGGCAGTATTACGTATGTCCAGTGCCTACCACGATACTCATCGCTCCCGATAAGAGTATAGTTCTCAACGACATCTATCCAATCGAAGAGGCAGCGACTGTCATTAACGCCCTCGCCGAGTTTGGCATTCAAGAATATGAATGCGGCGAAGAACCAGAAGAAGTAGGTACATCTGTTATTGACCTCCAAGCAGAGGTATTGTCAGAGACATCAGTTCGTATCATAGCAACACCTAATGCCGAGACAGTAGTATATCATTATATCGTTTTAACGAAAGCCGATGCTGATGAGATGGGACATGAGGAAACAATGCAATTACTTTATGAAGATGAATTTCCTTTGACAGAAGTTGACGACTGGACATGGCAAGGATTAGCACCAGAAACGACTTATTATGCTATCGCTCAAGGCAAGAATAGAAACGACGAATGGGGAGAGATAACAAAGATAGAATTTACTACTATCGGCGACGGTATCGTAGAATCTGCTAACAACACTTTCAAAGTATATCCAAATCCAGCATCAGATTACATCAACATCACTTCAGAAATAAGAGGCGAGGCAGAAGTCAATATCTTTGACATGACAGGACGCTGCGTGAAAAACACTCGTATCAACGATATGAACAACGCCACTATCAACATCAGCGACATTGATGAAGGTATCTATTTCGTTAGTATCAATGGCAAGGTAATGAAGCTTATAGTAGAATAAATCAAAATAAAAAATAATACATTATGAAAAAGATATTGTCATTAATCGTTGTTTTGATGTTATGCTTTAATATCAAGGCACAGACTTCATTGACAGAGGCTGTTAACTTTATCGCTAACGATGACCAAGATAGCAGATTTGAGTTGTTTGAGGTATTAGATAGAGGACAATGTGTGTTTATGTATTTCTTCTTCTCCGATGCAAGTACATCTCCTGTGTTCGATCCATGTGTTGCAGAGGCCTACCATCACTACGATGACAATCAAAAAGAAGTATTCTTTGTTGGAGTAGCTCCTGGCGACGACAGTCTTACTGTCAATAATTGGAAAAACACATATAATGTCGATTTCCCTGTTATTCATGCCTTAGCCAAAGGTGGAACCAATGCTCATGACATATGTAGTGCTTATGGTGTAGAATGGTTTTCAACAGCAGTATTAATTGCTCCAGATCGTAAAATCTTGATAGATAATATATGGCCTATCAACTCATCACAACAACTCATCGATGAGTTCGAGGCTGCAATGGCAACAATAGATGTAGCCGAGATAAAAGATAATGAATATAGCATCTATCCTAATCCAGCATCAGCAGAAATCAACATCACATCACAACTCAATGGTGAAGCAGATGTTAAGATTTACGACATGTCAGGACGCTGCGTTAAAGAAACTCGCATCTCTAACATAAACAACGCTACTATCAACATCAGCGATTTAGACAAAGGCGTTTATTTCGTTAATGTAAATGGAAAGGTTGAGAAGTTGGTTGTTGAATGACTTTAGGCAGGATTTATCCATTATATTTTAAACACAAAAACACCTCCGTGAGAAATTCACGGAGGTGTTTTAGTATGAATATCAATTAAATCTCACCTGTAAATTTAGCTTCAAGAAATACTCTCCATTTTCTTCGTAAATTTTCCCGAAATTATGACGGTTTGTACTTGGTGTGTCGAAAAAGGTATTATGATATAGATATTCTTCCAAATCATTTCTGTCGAAAAAGTGATAACATATTATATCTCCGTCTTCTTTTACGATAATATAACCACCATTTGCATGAAACTGTCCGTACCAAGGTTTAGCTGATGTCATGCCGAGAGCAAATGCCAAAAGAAATTGTTTTACCTTGTATTCATACATCGGTTGATCGGTACTATCCATAATATTCAGAGGATCTGTTTCTGTTATCAGTTTTATGGTGTCGGATAATGATTTTGATTTCCCTGAATAATATAGCAACAATGATTCTGCAATAATTTTTTCTATACCTAAGTCTAATAAGGTAAGATTATTATGAAAGATATTATTGGCAGTTGAGATATAAGAAAGTATTGTGTCGTGAGATTGCAGATAATTAAATTTCTCTTTAAAATTGCCACACGAATTAAATTCATTCATTTGTTCAGCAGAGATACCATTCACTCGATATATGAAATTTGTAGCGTCTTTGTTAGAATTGATTAGTGATGATTTAGCTCCTAACTTAGACTTGATACTGTAGCCGAGTTCTGGTTTAGAACCTCTTTTCAGGTCGTGAATAACAATTCTAATATCTGCTTTATCTAATGACTTTGCTTTAACCGTGTGAATATCTATCATTTTCATGAAAGATTCAATATGTGAAAAATCGGTGTTATCATTCTTAGATTTAATAAGATCTAACAATGCTGTAGCCTGATTCGTAAACCTATCTTGTGGAACTTCAATATCGATGTTATTACCTTTTATTATTACGCTTCTTCTCTCAGATTGTATCTTGTATGAATTCCTATCAGGTTTGTCATCTCTAAATAATTCTAAAACAGGGTAGAATTTGTCATCATATCTATTTAGATTAGCATCTCCACAATAAATACATCCATCTGAAAGTAATTTAAAGAAAGCATACAGTTCGCTCCATTCTCCTTTATTTCCTTTTAGTGCCATAATCTTTGGTTTTTGACAAATTAATTCTTTTAATAATTTCAGCAGCTGTCGCTTGAATTGCAGGAACTGCCACAGAATTTCCGAATTGCTTATAAGCCGAAGCGTCTGCAACTCTAATTATAAAATCATCTGGAAATCCTTGCAATCTTGCCCATTCTCGTGGTGTCATTCTACGAAGTCCGTCTCTGTTAACCTCACCTTTTATACGTGTTACTGGCGTAAAGTCTTTCAAACGATTATCAATTACTAAGTTTCTTTCTCTCCCCATGCCGCCAACTACAATTGCGTTTGCGACCTCATCGTCATTGATTATTTCATAACCAAAACCATTGCCTTTTGAAGCATGACGTTCCTTATGCGCAATAAGAGTCTTAATATACTGTGTAGATAAATAATATTTTGCAGAAACCGTTTCTTTTTCTTTTACATCAGAGAAAGTTTTTGTTGTATCGGTTGGTTTAGGATATGTAAATTCATTAACATTTTGGTCTTTCCTAAAACCAACGATATATAATCTCTCACGATGTTGAGGGACACCGAAATTCATTGCATTTACTATCTGAGGTTCTGGGACATAATAATCTAAGTCTTCTCTAAGAACTTTTAAGATTGTCTGAAGAGTTTTTCCTTTATCATGAATCAGCAGTCCTTTTACATTTTCTAAGAAAAATGCTTTAGGCCTTTTACGGCGTAAAATTTCAGCTACATCAAAAAACAACGTACCTCTTGTTTCCTCAAATCCCAATCGCTTTCCTGCCAAGGAAAATGCCTGGCAAGGAAAACCCGCACATAACACATCAAAATTATCAGGTATATATGATTTCGTACTTTCTTTAGTTATATCACCAAAAGGGACCTCTCCATAATTTAAAAGATATGTTTTTTGAGCTTGAGCATCCCATTCAGATGAAAACACACATTTACCA
The DNA here is from genome assembly GCA_015061295.1 of Lentimicrobiaceae bacterium. Classification (GTDB taxonomy): domain Bacteria; phylum Bacteroidota; class Bacteroidia; order Bacteroidales; family F082; genus Limimorpha. The sequence continues at coordinate 884 of SUWU01000028.1, read as the reverse complement.
CCAAGATTCTGCATCGCTAATCTAAATCCTCCAATGCCAGCAAACAGATCTATAAAAGTAAATTTATGATTTTCTATAGGTAAAAAAGGTACTGATAAGAAATCATCAAATAGCGAATAATATACATTGTCTTCTGTTATATGCTCAGATTCCTTATCGTCAATATCATAAGCATATATCTCTTTTATTAATACCTTCGCTTTCTCTTCATAAATCTCAGAATGTTTATATCCCTTATTGTGAATGTAATGAGAAACAATGGACATTGAGTCGGATTCTAACATCTTTAACGATGACTCTTTCTTCGTGAAATTCTTTATCGGTAACATACTATTTTTGGCTTCTGACTGGGTATTCATAAATCAATTAATGTATTATGTTTACATTTATTAGAGATACATCAATGACACTTTTAAATTTTGTGCCATTGACGCATCTCTTATTTATTAATTTTTAATTTCAATATCATCCTCTACTTGCCAAAAGCAAATCTAACATCTTGATAGCTGAGTCGCTGATGACGGAGCCTGGTCCGAAGATGGCGGCTGCGCCAGCATCATACAAGTATTGATAGTCTTGTGGAGGGATAACACCACCAACAACGACCATAATATCTGGACGACCTAACTTCTCAAGTTCTTCAATAACTTGTGGAACGAGTGTCTTGTGACCTGCTGCCAAACTTGAAACGCCGAGAATGTGAACGTCGTTTTCTACTGCTTGACGTGCTGCCTCTGCCGGTGTCTGGAACAATGGTCCCATATCGACGTCGAAGCCTATGTCGGCATAACCTGTAGCAACAACTTTAGCTCCACGGTCGTGACCGTCTTGTCCCATCTTAGCAATCATGATACGAGGACGACGTCCTTCGACTTTTGCAAATT
>SUWU01000058.1 GCA_015061295.1 Lentimicrobiaceae bacterium | reverse complement strand
TGTATGTGAAATGAAACGCCTCTTTTATCTCGCAGCTCATTCCCATCTCTTCTTTGAGACGACGTGCCGTCGCATCTTGCAGACTCTCTTCATGACGTGGATGCGAGCAGCAGGTGTTAGTCCATAAGCCTGGAGTGTGGTATTTAGAGAAGGCTCTCTGCTGCAGCAACATCTCCCCTTTTGTGTTGAAGATAAATATAGAGAAAGCACGATGTAACTCAGCCTTGACATGAGCTTCCATCTTCTCCATCAAGCCGATAGGATTATCGTTGGCATCAACTAAAACTACGTATTCTTGCATAAAACAAAGTCTAAAGTCTAAAGTCTAAAGTCTAAAGTCGTCGTTCAAACGACCTTAAACTTTAAACCTTAAACCATATTAAACATTAAATCTAATATTCAAAATATCGCCGTCTTGGACTATGTAATTCTTACCTTCGACACGGAACTTACCAGCTTCTTTGACAGCAGCTTCCGACTTATATTTTAGGAAGTCGTCGGTGCTCATCACTTCAGCGCGGATGAAGCCACGTTGAAGGTCGGAGTGTATCACGCCAGCAGCCATAGGAGCTGTGTCGCCGATATGTATTGTCCAAGCGCGAGTCTCGTCAGGACCTGTGGTGAAGAACGACTGTAACTTCAGAGTACTGTAAGCGTAACGGACGAGTTTATTAACGCCAGGTTCCGTAAGACCAGCGTCTTCCATGAACATAGCTTTGTCTTCGTCGTCGAGTTCTGCTATCTCCGACTCCAACTTACCAGCAATGATGAGCATCTCGTCGCCTTCTTTCAGCGAAGCTCTCACAGCCTCAGTATATTTGTTGCCTGTCAGAGCCGAGGCGTCGTCAACGTTACAGACATACATGATAGGTTTTGCAGTAAGAAGTTGAATATCTTGTATATATTTTTTGTCTTCGTCAGCCACTTGAGCATCACGGGCGTTCTCCATATTTTCAAGAGCTTCTTTATAAACGGTAAGAACTTCGTAAGCCTTCTTATTATCTTTCTCGCCGTTTTTCATCAGTTTCTCAACACGTTGCAGCTTACGAGTCACAAGGTCGAGGTCACGTACTTGAAGTTCTAAGTCAACGAGTTCCATATCGCGGACTGGGTCGATGCTACCTTCGCTATGAGGGATATTTTCATCGTCGAAGCAGCGGAGCACGTGGATGAGAGCATCGACGGTCTGTACTTCAGCGAGGAGTTTGTTACCCACGCCTTCGCCGCCTTTTGTCAATCCTGGCAGGTCAACGATTTCCACTGTCGCCGGGACTATTCTCTTAGAATGAGAGATGTCGTCGATGAGTTTAAGGCGTTCGTCGCGCACCTCGCACATACCGATGTTAGTCTTGGTAGCGAAGCCGCCGATCTCAGCCTTTGTATTTGAGATACAATTAAATATAGTTGTCTTTCCTGTATTGGTCAAACCAATGATACCACAATTCAAAGCCATAGTAATTTTATTTTTTGCAAATATAAGAAAAAAAGTCAACGAGATTGTCCACGAATTATCACGAAATTTACACTGATGAAGGTTGTCCGCGAATGGGCGAGAATTTTACGCGAAATGATTTTTGATGCTTCACGTATCGCGAGAATCAGCGCGGATATTAAACCATCCGTTGTTAATTGTACATTGTTAATTGTTAATTGTACATTGTTTTGGGCGTTCCGGCTGCGCCGTCGGGCTTTCCGCTATATCTTTGCTCGCACCCCCGCTCCCAAATCCCGTTCTCATTTTCCACTCCCGTCCCCGTTCCCCCAAAAAAGCTCGCAAAGGATGCCACTCCAATCCCTAACGCATAGCGGCTGCCATAAAACAAATGCTTCTCTCGGACTTGGTACGGACTTGATACGGAGGAAGTCGTCATTCAAAGAATATAACATCGCCGAGATTATAGCCGTAGGTTGAGGTGACTTTGGCGCCATTGTCTAATTCTATAATCTCTTAGATTTTATAGATTGTGTAACTTCCCAGTGGCCGTTATTTCCTCTACCTATGTATTTGATATGTGGCATCTTCGCTATGTGACGTTTGATTGTTTTAGAGGTTTTATCAGATAGTTTTGCCAATTCGTCCGTTGTTATTTTAGGATTAATTCTTATTTGTTCTTCTATCCATAAATCAAGAGATTTGTCGCTGCTGTGAGGGACATTCTGAGGGACATTCTGAGGGACACTCTGAGGGACATTTAAGTCTTCTTGCTTGTAATTATTATTAGGAATTTCTGTAAAAAACGACTCGTATTGAGAACGAAAGTTAGGTTGCTTTTCTGTGGAATATCCAGGCAACTTTGCTGTTTCATTACGTATTTTTCGCAATCCACTGCCTCTTTTCTCCATATAACCAAATTGAGTGAACACGTCTGCTATAATAGGATTACGGCGTTTGGAAGGCACCTCGTTCAAATCCCTATTTTGAATCAGACTGCCGTCAAACATACCGCCAGGAGAATATATAACCAAACGATTGTCATAAATATCAATGTGAATCTCGCTACCTAATATTGAATAATCTCGATGTATGAGCGCATTCACCAATGCTTCAAATATGGCTCGATCTGAATAATCGGGCGTGTCTAATCGTTTGTTTGGTAATTTTATCCAGCCTTTTTTATTGTGCAATGTGGTAAATTGAACCCCTGCTTCTAACAATGTGAGCAGGTTGCCTTGATATTCACGAGAATCGGAAGCATCGTCCTTTTCAAAACCATCCCAACGTGTACAATACAGACTGGAATGACGATATGGACATTGGTCTGAGAATAATACACCAGCTTGAGTAAGATAACCATCTTCTGTTACTAAAGAAAATGATTGTAACAATTTTTGTTCAAAATGTAATCTTGTCTGTTTATTGTAAATTTTTGATAATGCGTCAAATGTCATATCTCCTATTCTGTATTCTGTGACCAACGAGTCGTATGTGCGATTCCTTCCTTTCAAAACAAGAGAACTCAGTTGATGTGAGGTGGCGACAACGCTCTCGTCTCCAACACGTATAAACGCAGTGCGTGTGCCGCTATTGACATAATAATAAGGAGTCATTTCACCTGCAGGAATATGAACTTCTAATATAGAACGACCGTTATCAGCTGGTTTTGTTATCAAGTCAAACTCTGGTATTGGATCTATTAAAGCTTTGATGCGGTCGCTGATAAATTCTGTATCTGATTTGACATCATCTAAACCAACTATATCTCCATTGTCATTTACGCCGAAGACCAAACTGCCACCCATTCCATTAGCAAACGCACTGATGCTTTTGAGCCAACTCTTTGGTTGTTTGCGTTCTACAGATTCTTTGAAATCGCAGGTAGAATCTTCCCCGTACAGTTGTTTAATTTTCATAAATATTTGGTGTTTAATTCAAAAAGTGATGCAAAACTAAACCCTTCTTTGTTATCTTCCAAATATTTTTAGTTAATATTTATTTACTTTCAGAACAATTCTCATTTTTATGTAATTCTTTAAATTTTTTTCTTAAAATGGATTAACATATATGCTTTGTATTATCGGAAACATGCCTACTTATGTCACGAACTTGCACAGATTGACACGGATTATTTTGTCCGCTAAATTGCGAGAATTTTACGCGAATGATTTTGTTTGCTCGTATCGCGGGGATCGACGCGTATTTTTTACGAACTAAACAGGAACTTGACAGGAACTTGACAAGAAGATGACAGGAACTTGGTAGGAACCTCTACCCTTTTGTGTTTAGTCTTTTGTCATTCTGTGGACTTGATACGGACTTGGTACGAAGGAGAGACATAATTTATAACGTTATTTCTCCGAGGCGGTGCAGAGACTCCATAAAGGTTCATCTTCCCAGTTTGTTGGAAAACCAATGGCAGTTATATCAATAGTCGGATATTTGCCAATAAGACGTTTTAACTTATCTTTAAAGTTATTATTCGGCGAAATAGTAAAAAGCAAATATTGAATCATACTTATGCGATAGTAGATTCTTTTAGGATTCGTTTTGTTTATATCAATCCATGGATATGAGACTTTATTGGGATTAGCTGTGTTTATAGCAAGTTCTCTGTTCCAGGTCCTGGAATGATGACAACACATATTTCTCAGATTTCCCAACACCAACATCCATGATGAGAAAACAGGTTCCTGCAATCCAAAATATTTGGCAATTATCTTCTTGACTTTCAGACTTCTAAGATTCATAAAAATATGGCACAAATTGCCAAGCGGCAAAATCTCCGCTATCATCCATGACGGAGGATACGGGTCTGAATATTTGTTTTTAAAATGAATTATAAATTCTTCTTTAGATTTTTCATATTCAGACTGAATAAGATTTAAAGACGAATAGAAATGTGATTCATTTTTGAAGTATTTCTTTTCAGTCATCCAAAAGACATTTCCAAGTTCCTCGTTTACAGTATTTACGATAACGCTTCTAAAAGCGACTTCAATTTTTTCTATCTCATTAAACAACAACAGACGTAATTTTCTATCAAAACGATACATGTTCATAACCTTGTCGAATGTCGCATTGACTTTAAACAAATGCTTGTGTTTGGGTTCTTGATAAAGAGGAT
>SUWU01000027.1 GCA_015061295.1 Lentimicrobiaceae bacterium | reverse complement strand
GACCTTTTAAAATAACTTTCTTGCCAAACTGAGTTGCAGTATAAAGACAGCTATATCCTTTAGTCTCAATCTCTTTTATGCTATGAAAAGAAGAAATCATCTCAGAATTATTTTCCTGAAGTACAAAGCCAGAACTCGAAATATCGTTATTGTCCATGTAGAATCTTTTTGTGCAAAGATAAGATTTTTAAGTCACCGAGTCTCTGAGTTTGTCTATTTTTTTTGACTTGGCGACTTGGTGACTCGGGGACTCAGAGACTTATAAAAAGAACCAATAAGGACTAATTAGAACTAAATTAGTTCGAAAAAAAGCGTTTATATTTGCAAAAACAAATAAATACAGATATGAGTACAAGTCCTGAAATTATTAAGTTGAAGCAAATGGTTGAAGATTCAATTCCTCGTAAAATCAAGACGCCTGCAGATTTCGTATATCTTTCCGGTGTTATTTTCGAGAGATGTGGCGAGACGATTTCAGAGACTACCCTCAAACGTATTTGGGGATATATTGAAGGTTATGATACTACTCGTTTCCATACGCTTTCTATCTTGGCGAGGTTTGTTGGTTATAACGACTGGGACGATTTTGTTAAAGAAAACGTCATCGATCCTAACGAACAATCTGAGGAGATAATGCAGAAATGTATCTATACCAAGAACTTAAAAGCAGGCGATAAGATTTATTATGCATGGAATCCCGATAGAGAATGCTTGGTGGAATATCTTGGTAACAATGTCTTTAAAGTTCTTGAATCTAAAAACAGTAAGGTTCAGAAGAATGACACTTTTGTCACAGCTTTCTTTGTTGAAAATCAGCCTCTATACTTAGACGATTTGACTAGAGATGGCGAGACATACGCTTTGTTTGTCGTCGGAAAAAACGGCGGCTTGCAGGTGGTTGAGAAGACGGAGAGTTTGTAAAGACACATAACTACAAGACAACAAGTTAAAGATTAAAATAAAAACACGCGTCGATGTAATAAGCATCGACGCGTGTTTTTATATATAGTAATAGCTTTAAAAGAACCAAAAAGAACTTTTGAATATTGGAGTGTAATACTTTTCTTTGCAAACCTAAAAGATGTAAAATACAATTAAAATTTAAAGTTATGGAACAGTCAAAAAACAAGGTTACATACCATTTCAACGGTGTAGAATATACCATGAAAAATCGTTTCTGTCAGGCAGTCGTAAGATATTATGCTGACCAGCATCCAGAAGCAAAGCTCGAAGACCTACAAAAAGTTTTCGATATTAATAAAAGGTTCCTATGGTTGCATCACGCGAACAGGCCTTGGCTATTCTTGACTATGAAGGCAAAGCAGGCGGTGACTTCTTCCTCGGCGAAGGCGACGACATCGACGTAAGAGGAGGCAAAGTGTTCGTGTGGAAATATTTCCCAAAGACTTACTTCGATCCATTCATGGCAAAAGTAAAAGAACTTGGTTATGAGTTTGAAGTTGTTGGTGAATCCGAAGTAACGCAATCTGAAACAGCAAATACAGAGAAAAAGAAAAAAACTGTTACCATTACTATCAATAGTCCGAAGGTGGGTAATTTGTATCGTTTTTTTGATTGTAGCGATGAAAAGTATGTGGATTTATTTGATGACGATGCTGATGCTGAAGAAGTAATTGATGCTTTATGGGATAATGATGCAGAACCATTTGCAGAAGATGTTATCGTTTATCTAAGTGATGATGAAGAAGTGAATGTGAGAGTTGAAGACGAGGACGGTGAAGAGTTATTCGATGGCGAGGTGTCACCTGTCAATGAATTTTGCGCTGACCCACGACAATTGGATACAAGTCTCTTGCCAAAGGACGTTAAAAAAATAATAGATGAAGATATTCAAAACGAGTTGAACGACTGGGAATCGGAAGATTTCGAAGAATACGAGAACGAACATAGAGATGAAGATGGACAGGTTGACTGGAGTGAATTTGAATGTTCTTCCATCAGTCCTGGTATTGTTACAGATATTATAATGAGTCGTAAATGTAATGCATGTGAAGGTAAGTTGATATTCACTGATACATCTACCATTTATGGCGCAAGTTATGATGGCGTAATTGAATTGGACGAAGATGAAGAGTTTGACATTGATAAACTTGAATTGTACATTACGGATCATGATGTGACAACCTGCTGGGAAGATTGTGTGTCGCCGATGGTTAAATATGGAAATAAGTTTTATCTCTTTGACATTGGAGCTTGGGATCGTGATGAGGCTGAAGGTGAGTGGAAAGATTTGAGAGATGAATAATCTTATTGATTGATAGTAAGAAAGATGTCTTTCCTGGCATCATTTTTTTTTACTAAGGCAATTGAACTAAGAACTTTTTACTCTCAGTTTCCAGCTTTCAAATTCTTTTGGGCGTTCCGGTTTCGCCATCGGGCTTTCCGCTATATCTTTTCCGCTGCGCTCAAAAGGCTGCCGCTCTAATCCCTAACGCATCGATAATGTACTGCGAACATTGAACAAAATTACTCATAGTAAAAAGTTCTTGGTCTGTTGACATAAAAATAAATGAAAATCGAATCTGAAGAAAAAATAACTGAAGTGTCAAAATATATTCTCGACAACTTCCATTATGAATACAAGTGTTATGGATGAATCAAGAAATTTTATAAACGATTATCGTGATACTTTTAACAATGCGCCGCTTGTTGGAATGAACGAAACTAGTGCAAAATCTGTATTTGAACGTTATTCTGCAAATGGTTTCATAATCGTAAGTCCATGTGAGAGTTATGAAGATAACGAATTGAATATTGAAAGAATCCGTGAAATGATTTCTTTGCTTAAGTCATTGAAATATGCATATATGCCTGTTTATGCTCTTATGGAGACTGCTAAGGAAGATTATATGTATGAGAAGAGTTTTGTCATATTTAATTGCATACATCATTTTAACAAAAATAATGAAGTCGGTGATTTGCAGAGATTGTTTGAACTCGGTGTTGAGCTGGCAGAGAAGTACAATCAAACAACTTTCATGTTTCAAGAACCTAACGGAAAACCTAAGTGCTTCAAGAAAGACGGAACCTTGGAATCTGAATGTGATGGCGTGGAATTCAATGATTTTACAATAAAATATTGGAACGACTTGCATCATAACACTATGAAATGTAAAGATGATGAATATGCATTCATGGGATGTTACGTCAATCCTCGACCTCAAAGCCTGTGTGAAAGGATGTCAAGAGACGCTCATGGCGAGGTTTTTATTTGACATCTTTTGGGCGTTCCGGCTATCGCCGTCGGGCTTTCCGCTATATCTTTTTCCGCTTCGCTCCAAAAGGATGCCGCTTCAATCCCTAACGCAATGGCGATGAGCAGTGAACTGCGAGCATTGAACCCAATCGCTCTTAGTAAAAAAATGTCCGTTGACTTAAAAAATAAACAAATATGAAAACAGAAACTGAATAAAAAGTCAATGAAGTGTTGAAATATATTCGCGACAACTTCCATCATGAAAAAAAATGTTATTTCTCATCACACATAGATGTGATTACCAAGTCGAATGGCGACAAATACAATTCGCTTTATTGTTTCTATTCTCCTGATGAAGACGATGAATCAATGTATGGAGTGGCTTTGTTGTGGCGCGAAGATAAAGAAGATGGTTTTATGGATGGCGTTGATGGTTTTATGTTCTTCGAAACCGGAATGGAATATATTTATAAGGAAGTGGCGGAGGAATATGAGTTGAACTCAACATTGTTCCTGTCTTTCGACGAAATGTCTGTCGTTGAACTGATGCCTTTAATCCGAACTTTCCTCTTGAAAAAGATTAAGATTGAAGACAATGCCATCGAACTGCATAATGAATTCCACGATATACAGAGAGAGTATAAATGAGAATTCATAATGCATAATTCATAATTATAGATAATGGTAAAAGGCAAAAGTATGGATGAAGTCTGTTGTCTGTAGACTATTAAAAGAACCAAAAAGAACTTTTGAAAAAAGGAATTTAATACCTTACTTTGCATAAACGTATGGCTTTTTGAAATTTGCAAAATAAAGTTTTAAAAATAAAATGTTATGGAAAAAGACAATGTAAGATACAGGGAATTATACGATAAATATTTGGAATTAGAACGTAGTCGTGATGCATTTTGTGGCAAGTGGGGTTTTAATGATGAAGCAGGTAAGAATGTTATCCAACCAAACTATAATCTCGTTTATCCTTTCGTTAATGCTATGGCGAAGGTTCGAATTGGTCGCAAAAATGCATATTTAGACAAAAGCGGTCAAGAAATTGTCCCATTCAATTATGATATTATAGGTTTTTTCTTAGAAGGTTTTTTGGAAGTCAAACTTGATGGAAAATGGGGTTTCGTCGATAATACAGGTAAGGAAATTGTAGCTTGCAAATATGATGGCGCTGGTGCTTTCAACAATGGAATGGCAAGAGTTGAACTTGATGGAAAATGGGGTTTCGTCGATAATACAGGTAAGGAAATTGTAGCTTGCAAATATGATAGCGCTGAAAGTTTCAGTGAAGGTCTCGCAGCTGTAAAAGCTGATGGCAAATGGGGATTCATAGATGCTTCCGACAAGGAAGTGCTTCCGTTCAAATATGACTATGCAATGTCTTTCAGCGAAGGTCTGGCTGCCGTAAAAATTGATGGTAAATGGGGATTCATCGACAAGAACGGAAACGAAGTCATTCCTTGCAAGTATGAGAGCGTTGACGGTTTCAGTAAAGGCATGGCGCAGGTTGAACTTGATGGAAAATATGGTTTCATCGACAAGACTGGCAATGAAATTATTTCTTGTAAGTATGATCGTATTTATAGAGCGGATGATGGTAATGGTGTTGAAATCGACGGTAAATGTGGTTTTGTTGACAATGCCGGTAAAGAAGTGGTTCCTTGTGAGTATGGTAGCGTAAGGTGTCTCGGTGATAATTTCTTCCAAATAGGCGCACTGGTTCGTAATAACCTTAAATACGGAATTATAGATGCTTCTGGCAAGCAGGTAGTCGCTGCTAAATATAAAGAGGAAGATACTATGTCTTGCTTGGGTGAATCTGTCGTTATCAACAAATCAGAGGTATGTCATATCATTGGTAAAGATGGCAAAGAAGTGGGTAAGTATGATATGGTTTGCGATGTTGTTGAAGGTATGGCAAATGTCAAACTTAATGACAAATGGGGTTTCGTGGATGCTGCAGGTAAAGAAGTCGTTTCTTGTAAATATGATGGAGCGCTTCACTTCAGTGATGGTTTTGCAGCAGTTAAAGTAGGTGAACAATGGGGAGTCATCGACAAGACTGGCAATGAAGTGATTCCTTGTAAGTATGACGCTCTCGGATATTTCCACGATGGAATCGCAAGAGTTGAACTCGGCGGCAAATATGGTTTCATCGATGCCACAGGCGCAGAAGTTATTCCTTGCAAATACGATACTTATGGAGAATGTATAACGGCATTATGCAATAAGTAATTCTATAATATAGTAAAAATGATGTCTTTCGGGACATCATTTTTTTATGGCAAAAGACTAATGGTAAAAGGCAAAAGTATGGATGAAGACTGTTGTCCGTTGTCTGTAGTCTGTTGACCTTTAAAAGAACCAAAAAGAACTTTTGAAAATCGGGGGGAATGTTTTTCTTTGTAAACCTAAAAAGATTATAACACAATTAAAATTTTATAGTTATGGAAAAAAATCCCGTTTTAGACTTTAAATATGATTATGTAGATAATTCTCGTGGTGAAGAATTGGTGATTGTAGGTAGAACTGATAAAAATAACTCAGTTTTTTATAAGTATGGTTTTGTAGATTGCTACGGTAATGAAGTAGTTCCATGTGTGTATGATAATGTTGGTGAATTTAGAGATGGAATAGCTCCTGTTTACATAAATGGCAAAGGTTGGGGAATCATTAGCAAGGATGAAGTACTGGTCGCGCCTAAATATTTGTTCCTTCATCCTCAAGTGGGAAGCGCTATTTGGGAACAAGCCAGAGATGGTTTTGTTGTGTTTGAAAATAACAAAGGCAAATATGCTTGTCTCAGCAAGGAGGATAAGTGGGTTCCTTTTGAATATGATGATATAACTTTGTATGGCTTTTCTCATGAAGGTTTGATTTGTGTAGGAAAGAATATTGAAGATGCAAAATTGTTGGGTTTGTTGGATAAAGATGGAAAAGAGATACTTCCTTGTAAATATAAATCCATTTCCAAGTTTGAGAATGGTGTGGCATCTGTCGAAATAGACGGAAATAAATACTGGATAAATAAAGAAGGCAATGAAGTGTCGCAGCCTGAAGTAACTGATGCTAAAAAATCTGTTTATAAAGAGTATGAAGTCGTTGAGCGTGACGGCAAATACGGAATCGTCGACAAAGATGGTAATGCAATAACACCTTTCAAATATGATAGAATAGAGACTCAAAATGTTTACAGACCAAATATCATTCGATTCTTTGATGGTTATATTTGTGTGAGAATCAATGATTTGAGAGGATTGGTCAATGAGAAGGGTGAGGAAGTCGTTCCTTGTAAACATGAAGTTATACAGAATATAAGTAATGGTATGTTTGTATCTGTATCATATTCTGCAGGAAAAAAATTCGGACTTTATGATACAAAAGGTAATGAGATTTTACCTGTGATATATAGTTTTATTCACATATTTGAGAACGGACTTGTATTTGTACAAAAAGGTTCAAAATATGCCCTTATTGGCGTTCCGTCAGAAACAGCAAAAGAACCAGAAAAGAAATCTAAGGTCAAGAAGGTTAAGGCGCCTTTAAAGTATTCAGAAATCGGAACTTTCAGCGAAGGTCTTGTAAGTGTGAAAGGCAAGTACTATGGATTTATCGACAAGGATGGCAATGAGGTGCTTACCACAGATTATGTTTATGGAGGTAAAGGTGGTTTTGATGCAGCTGATATGTTTGTTGATGGAAAGGCCATTGTTAGAAAAGGCAGTTATGGTTTTATCGACAAGGATGGTAATGTGGTAATACCTTGTAACTATAGAGAAGCTCATCGTTTTAGTGATGGCGTGGCTAGGGTTTGTTCTGTCAAAGAAAGAATTTATATGTATGGTTTCATCAACAAAGAAGGCAATGAGGTTGTTCCGTTGAAATATATTGTTGCTCGCGATTTCAGCGAAGGTCTCGCGGTTGTAAAAGCTGATGATGGCAGGGGATTCGGATTCATAGATGCTTCCGACAAGGAAGTGCTTCCGTTCAAATATGACAATGCAATGTCTTTCAGCGAAGGTCTGGCTGCCGTAAAAATTGATGGCAAATGGGGATTCATCGACAAGAACGGAAACGAAGTCATTCCTTGCAGATATGATGAAGTGTCGTCTTTCAGTGAGGGCAGGGCTTCTGTCATGTCAAATAACAAATACGGATTCATCGACAAAGAAGGAAACGAAGCAGTTCCATGCAAATATGATGGCGTAGGAAGTTATAGCGAAGGTTTCGCATCGGTGTTCTCTAAATTCAGATATGGTTATATAGATATGGCCGGCAACGAAGTTATTCCTTGTAAATATTTTAGCGCCGCAGAATTCAAGGACGGTTTGGCAAAAGTCTCTATTGACGGAAAATATGGATTGATAAACAAGAATGACGAACTCGTGCTTCCTTTTAGTTACGATGACATCACAATAGGTGATGAATATATAGTTGTAAGAGAAGGTAAAAAATGTGGTTTAGCCGACAAAGAAGGCAAGAGTATCTAATCTGTTTTATCGCTATATAAAAACAACAATCCCTGAGAATACCAGGGATTGTTGTTTTTAAACCTCACAGCACATCCTCCGTTGGCCGCTATATTAATAAATGCTGTTCCTTGCTCAAAGCTAAACGCCCGACCAAGCGATTGTGATAAATGCCCCCATAAAAAAGAACTAAAAAGAACTTTTGAAAACTTAGTCGTTTTTGTGATATTTGTAATCATAATTCAGTTATGAGAATTATGTGACAAAATAAGGAGGAAGCCGAAAATCCTTAATAGAGTAGGCTTTATTTTTAAAAAATTATAGTTATGGCATACGGATTTAGATTAACAGCAAAGAAAGACATTACAGTAAAAGGTACAGGTAAAGTCCTCATAGCAAAAGGTATGAGTTTTGAACATGTAGAAAAATCTTGTTCTGCACCTCAACCTAATAATGTTTTGGCAACTATCGAACAGAGATTTGGTGGAGAATGTTATCTCCCATCAGTGTCAGGAAGTTTTGATATAACAAAATTATGATTTTGATTTAATTCTGTATAAAATCCCCAAACCTCAGAATATTCTGAGGTTTTTAAGTTTTTTCTGATAAATAAAATTGCAAAATTATCTAACAATGTAATAAAAACAGATTATGGGTTCATATCAAACGGCAATTACAATAAATGATGTGTTGAATAATATTCATAGTAGAAAATATTTGATTCCGGCGATTCAGCGAAAATATGTCTGGACCACAGAACAAATAGAATCTCTTTTTGATAGTATAATGAGAAACTATCCTATAAATTCCTTTATGTTCTGGAAAGTTACAGATGAAAAGATCAAGGATGATTTGAGATTCTATCAATTCCTTACGGCATACAAAGAATCGGATGGAGGGAATAATGAGTATATTGATGTGAAAGGAAAAGATGAGTTCGTTGCAGTGATAGACGGTCAGCAGCGACTTACAAGCATATATCTGGGGTTAAGTGGTAGTTATGTGTGTAAAGGTACTGAAGAAAAATATTTGTATTTGGATATATCAAGTCCGTTGCCCGAAGATGATGAGCGTAATATGAGTTATAACTTCAAGTTTTTGTCTGAGAATGATTTAAAGAAAGAACAAAAAAATAATCCTGACGCTAAATGGTTTAGAGTTAATGATATTCTGAGATATAAAGATAAAGATCTTGAAAAAGTGGAACTCTATTTCGTTGAGAATAATTTGACCCAAGACGATTTCAAGGATTTTAATTTTGCCAGATGGACTTTAATGAAATTACATAGAAAAGTATTTACGGATCAAATTATAAATTATTATTTGGAAGATTCGCAAAACGAAGAAGAAGTGTTGGACATTTTCGTGCGAACGAATAGCGGAGGTACAAAATTGAGTTTTTCCGACTTGCTGATGTCCAAGACCACTTCACAATGGAAAAACAAGGATGCAAGAAAAGCGATAGAGGAAACTAAAAAGGAAGTGAAATCTTGTGGATTCGACGTAAATACAGATTTTGTACTTAAAACATGTCTATTCTTGTTCAATGATAATATCAAGTTCCAGATAAAGAATTTTAAAGTCGATATGATTAAAAAGTTTGAAGATAACTGGGATAGAATAGATGATTCTATTGTCGCAGCATTCAACTTGCTTAAATCGTGGGGATTCGACGAATTGAACTTGACATCAAAAAACGCTGTCATACCTATTGTCTTTTACATATATACAAAAGGAATTGAAACCGAGATAACAAAGCCGACTTACGATAAAGACGAGAAAGAACAAATTCGCAAGTGGCTGTGTCTGTCGCTGCTGAAAAAAGTGTTCGGCGGTCAGTCTGATACCATTCTGACAAAAATAAAAAGTGTCATGAATGAAACTGAAGAGAAAGGTTTCCCATTTAAAGACATTAAAGAAGCATTCAAGGGTAATCCTACTAAAAATTTATATCTTACATCAGATTATATAGATAGTTTGTTGCATACGGATATTAACGATTCTTATTGCTATTCAATATTGTCGTTGCTATATGCTCACTTAGATTATAATAATCAGCGTTTCCATAAAGATCATCTTCATCCGAAAAGTTATTTCACAGGTCTTAGAAAAAAAGATGACATGGATGAAGAGACTTACAAATTCTATAAAGATAAAGCTAATTACAACTCTGTGGTTAATTTGCAGCTACTAAATGGATATGTCAATGAGTCTAAAAACGCCACTTCATTGAAGGAATGGGTTGAGAAAAATAAGATAGATAAGAAATTTCAGCTTATTCCTGAAAATGTAAGCTTGGATATAAAGGATTTCAAGATTTTTATTAAAGAAAGGGAAGCCTTGCTTAAAAAAAGATTGTTGGAAGTTGTTGGATATGTGGATGATAATGTTGAAGAAAATTAAAATATAAATGAAGGAGAATATGGAAAATTTAATAGAATCTCAGCGTAAGTTGTGCCGTGAGATTGCACAAGAGGTGTTTTCTTTGTATGGAAATGACGATACAAGTACGTATGGCGAAGCTCTTTACAAATATAAAGAAAGTAAGCAAGCAGAACTTGATAAGAAGTCAGAAATGGATGGTTCGCCAAGAGTTTGCCTGCAGAAAATAAATTCGACATTCATACTCGGATGGCAGAAACAAATAGGTAAGTATTCAGATGAGAATGCGATAAATCGCAAATACGAGGAATACATTCAGGCATTCTTCGATAAATATTTTGAATCGATGTTTTTGGATTAGACTAATGACAAAAGTCAAAAGTATGGATGAAGTCTGTTGTCTGTAGACTATTAAAAGAACTAAAAAGAACTTTTGAAAATTAAATCGCTTTTGTGAAGTTTGCAGTCTTAAACAAAATGTACAATCGTTAAAAACTAAACATTATGGCACAATTCAAAGTAAGTGGTAATATGAAGGTCAAGACTCTTAAAGAGAATTTCTTTGAGTCATACGGCGCAGTATTAAGAGTATATTATAAAAATCATTTTGCTGACGATGAAGCTACTTTGGCAACAATTAGAGAAGGTGATGCTAAAGGTGGCGAATTTGAATGCGGTGACCAAGACTTGGTGGGCGTTTTCGAAAATTTCATGGAAGAACTCTATGGTATAAAGGTGCAGATTGCATCTCCAGATAATAAGAAGTTTGCTAAAAATGATATGAAATTGTGCGACCTCGTCAATATGGATCCTGTCAAGGAAAGAGGTAAAAGAGCAAAGGTAACTTATCGTTTCAATGGCGAAGAATATACCCAAAAGAATCGTTTCTGTCAGGCAGTCGTGAGATATTATGCAGACCAGCATCCGGAAGCAAGACTCGAAGACCTGCAAAAAGTTTTCTATGTTAGTAAAAAGTTTCCTATGGTAGCATCACGCGAGCAGGCATTGGCAATTTTTGACAGCGTTGGCACAGCTGGTGGCGACTACTTCCTCGGCGAAGGCGACGACATCGACGTAAGAGGCGGCAAGGCATTCGTATGGAAATATTTTTCAAAGACTTACTTTGAACCATTTATGAAAATAGTAAATGAATTGGGTTATGAGTTTGAAGTCGTAGGTGAAACAGAAGATAAAAACGAACAAAAAGAAAATGATAGTATGTTAGAAAATTATGATAATGTTGAATTAAAAGAGGTTGAAGTAACTATTAAAGGACAAGGTATCACTGTTGAGTTTTATGCCGCAGATGATGAGGATATGGAGGTACCTTGCGTAGAATTTGCGTATCTCTTTAGTGAAGATAATGACTTAACTGTTTGTGTTAATGATAATGGCGAGAAAAGTGAATATGAATATGATAGCCTTAATATAAGACAAATGGGTGATGATTTATTTGAGTTGGAAGAAGGTGAAGTGTCTTATAGTCACGGATATAAAATACGCGGTACAGAGGATGATGTTGTTTTTGAGCAAGGCAACGGCGCTCTTAAAATTGGAGAAGATGAAACATTTTGGCGTGGTTTAAATGATATTACAGCGTCTAAGTTGATAGAATTGGGAAAAAAGGCTAAAAACATTTCATTAGAAGATTATAAAGGAATTGGTGAAAACGTATGTAATATTGATGAAATCTTGATTAAAGATGATCAAAGATGGATTAGAGAAAGCCTTATAAGTGAAGGAATAATTGATGAGGATGATGAGGAAGCAGAAGTAAGGGTTAGAGTAAATGTATGGGGTCATCTTGAAACAATAGGATGTATTAGCATACCTGCAAACGAGGAGTTTGATATAAATAAGTTGGAATTGCTTATGACAGACTTTGATGAAGAATATATTCCTATCCCTGAAGATTATATGTGCGCACACGATTATATCATCCCACAAATGATATATGATGGTGTGGTTTTTGGCACTATGGGAAGCGACTGCTATTATCCTGAAAATGAAGAAGCAGAAGTGTTTGATATGGTGGTGGATGATGAATGCGCATCATTTGAAACTTGCTAAGAAACAACTAAGAAAGTCGTAATTACGACTTTCTTTATGTTTTTTATGTCTTCATGTTTTGGATAAGGAAGATAAATTGAATTGATTTAAAAAATGAGTTATAAGCAAAAATAATCTATCATTTCTACGGCGAGAGTTGGGAAGTTAAGGATCAAGATGGTAAATGGTATGATAGAAGAGATTGATAATCTTTTATTAGTAGTTTTATAGAATCCAGTTTCTGTGAAAATATTGTAAAGACGCGTCGAACACACAAATGAAATAAAACAAGGTGTGTTTGACACGTCTTGATGTGATAATATAACGAGAGACGTGTCAACAACTTCTTTTTATATTTTTATGGTGTTGTCGACGCCATTGACGAGTCTGAAGTTGAATACCTCCAAAGGAGTCTTCACCCAGAGCCAACGCGGAGGCATATCGTATTCGTACGTAAAAAGTCCGAATATAAAGCCGACGATTAACAGTGGAATGGCGTAATATACATAAGCAGGATTACCTTCGGTGAATACATATATCCAACCGAGTATTCCTAACCAATTAATAAGTGTTGACAATTTTTCTATCAACCAGACTAATACTATCATAATTTTATGATTTTAATTTTTTACACAAAAAAAGTATTTACATTCATTATTTCAAAAGTTTTTTTTAGTTCTTTTTAAGAGAGATTGCGATGTGAAAATCTTCGTATCTGTTAAGTTTTATGTTATTTCGTATATATGGTAGTGTAAATATAATGCTATGAAAGAACCTGAACAAAAAATTAAAGAATTGTACGTCAAGTTGGCGATGGAATTGATTACCGAGATAGATTACGGTCATTTTACAAGAACACAAGGCGAGGCGTTTTATGAAGCTATGGAATTTAGGATGCATGAAATGAAAAATCAACCTGACGATATGCCGAAGATAGACCTGTCTAAGATAAAGTACAGTTTTGTAAAATCGTGGAGACGTCGTCTTGGCATAATGCCTCAACGCAGAAGGTCGCCAGAAGAATATCAAAAATTGGAAAAAGAATATATAGAAGCTTTCTTGAAAGAGTATATGACTGATATATCAGCGGAATAAAATAAATAATTATGGCTATGGAAACAATAAAACTCTCCGATAACAAAGAATTTAAGAAAGTAAAGGACTATATGTCCGACTATTTTCAAAACAGCAAGCATTATCTTTTTTCTGACTCTGTCGATGTGCTGACTAAGTCGAACGGCGAAAAATACAATTTTATGTATTGCTTTCGTTGTGAAGAAAACGAAGATATTCCTATTCTCGGCGTTGCTTTGCTGTGGCATGAAAACAGAACCTCAAATCTTATTGATGAGGTTGACGGGATAATGTTTTTCGATTGCGGAATGGAATATTTTATGAAAGTCGTTGATGAGGATTATGACTACAGAGCCGCTCTGTCTCTTTCATTTAGAGAAATGTCGCTCAATGCCTTGATGCCTTTCATACAGGCACTTCTTCTCAATAAGGTAAAGGTAAATGATGGCAGTTGTCAACTGTTCAACGAGTTACAATCTGAAGTTAAAATGTGGCGTTAAATAATATGATTATGAATGTCTGTACAGATGATAATCTTGTCATAGGCGACAAGGCGTTTGTTTCGGTGAAAAGTTTTGCCGTGATAACATACGAGAACACAAATACTGATGTTTATGCGGAGGCGATGGAAAAAACGTTTATAAATGAGATGAATCGCACTCTTAATACTTGGCATCTGAATTTTTTACGACAGAAGTCGGTCGAAAAAGAAAGTGAGATTTCGTATCTTATTTTCAACGTGAATTTTCATGTCTTGATTAATTTTGCTAAAACTAATAATCTGAAGTCATTTTTTTATTGCTATCTTGGTGAAAATGGCATTGAATATGAATATTACATGAAGAATGTCCGTCAAGATGATTTTAAACTCGTTGATGATACGCAGTCGGTTTCTGTTGCCGTCGATGCCGATGTCGTGACGTTTGTCGGGAAAAATTTTGAATGTATAGCTGACATTACGTCGATGAAGGAATTTGACTGTCAGCTGAACAAAATGTTTGACGTTGGCATGAATAAGACTTATGTCCTCCATCTGATTATCAATTGTAAAGGATATGTCGCTGCACAGTATAGACAGAAGTTTTTCTTGACGAAAGTGAAACTCGAAGACGATGAGGTCTCTGTGGTAAAAAGCGGCGAAATAGAAAAGGATGTAAAAGATTTTATAGAATGGTATTCAAATGTTTATGATGTCAAGATGAGATTTCGTTATTTCAAGAATCATTATGCTTATGCCGTATATGAAGAAGATGAGATATTAATGTATATCGACAGGCAAGGAAATCTTTTCAATAGAATCAATATGACGAAACCTTTCGGAACTATATATCATGCCTACAAAGCCTTTTATCATTTTAGACTAAAAGATAATAATTGAGAGTTTATCATATGCGACATTGAGACAACTGATAAAAACAATCCCCGGGAAAAGAAACTCTCGGGGATTGTTGTTTTTATTAGCGATAAATAGATTTTCTTCTTTGATTTCCTTAATAATTTGTGATGACTATTTCTTTTCCGCTTTTACATGATTTACCACCAACATTAGTCATACTATAAATAAAATCAAATCCATAAATGTTAAAATCTTTATATAAATCTTTAATGTAGGGTGAATCGTCATAACTCAACATAATTTTATTATTTGAAGAATGATTTTTGACCCAATTAAATAAATCTATGTGATTGAACTTTTTATGGAGATTACCTTTTTCACCATATAATCCTTTGTTTTTATTGTCAAAATAAGGTGGATCTAGATAAATGAAATAATCATCAATATTATTGTTATTTTTTATTTCCAAACATTCGTTAATAATACTTTGGTAATTATCCCCGATAGACTTATAATAATTTATTAATTTATCATCAATATCATTAGCATAAACAATTTGCGGATTATATTTTTGTGTTATGTATAATAGGGCAGGGCACTTCCACCTCCTGTAAATACTTCAAGATATTTATTGATATTTTCAGGTAAGAATTTATCTAGAATTTTAGTCATTTTAGATTTTCCACCAGCCCATCGCAGATTAGTTTCTATATCTTTCATTTATAATTCTTTTTTAATCTCCTATAAACTACATCGCAATCAATACATTTCTAAAAATTAAATTGTTAATCAGTCTCTATGTCAAGATAAAGATTGAAACTTCCAAAATCTATGATGGCATTGTCTTCGACCCAATCGTCGAGTTGTGTTCTGTAGATACTATTTCCCAAACAGCTAAGAATCATTACTGGTACACCTTTAAAAGTCTTCTCGTAATAATCACCATCAGCTTTGTATGATATATTGTATTTATCTATAAAACGAGTGATTTCACTTTTTGTAAATTCTAAATCATCAACATCTATCTCGATTTCACGCATGTCACACTCACTGTGGAATATTTCTATAATTTCCTCGATGAGATCTTCATCTCTATCCTCCAAATCAATTATTACATCTCTTTGGAAGCAATCTTCCTCCTTATCGTAATCATACATTGCGTATATTCTTTCTCCTCCGTCTTCGAAGAAATAGTCGAAGAAATTAACTTTCTCCTCTTGTTCTTTTTCTTTTACGAAATTACCGTCTTTGTCGATATATACCCATGTCTTGTCATCTCTCAACACCTCTGCCAAGCCATCTTTTCCAAAGTCGCTTGCATAGTCGTATTCACAAGGAATAACTTCTTTGCCGCTTTCATCTACAAATCCGAACTTGCCTCCTTTATAGACTCTGGACATACCTTGATAAAAGTTGCCGACATAACCATATTTACATGGAACTATCTCATTTCCATTTTCATCTTCAAAACCGTGCAATCCTTTGCATTCTTTTTCTTTTAATTTTGCCATAATTATAAATATTAAAAGGTTAATAATTGTAAATTTATCGTTCATAATGGATGAAAATTTTGGAAAAGTAATTCAAAAATCAAAAGTTCTTTTTAGTCCTTTTTGAGAGAGAGTTTATATTTATTTAATAGTTAACGATTTAAAGATGTATCAATGTTTATAAAGTTGGAATAAGTGTGTTTTTAACTTGCTTTTAAAATAGAATAAGTGTATATTTGCAAGGTTTTTAAAATGGAATAAGTGTATGCTTAAAAGAAAAATACAGAATGTCCTTCAGGAGTCATGATTAGAAAAGCAACACATAACGATATTCCCCGCATCTTGGAGCTTCTCTCGCAAGTGAATGACGTCCACGCTGAAGGTAGGCCCGACTTCTTTATAAAAGGTAAAAGAAAATATAATGAAGAGGATTTGTTAAAAATTATTAACGATGATACCACACCGGTTTTCGTATGTGAAGAAAATGACGACATCAAGGGATATGCTTTCTGTGTGATTCAGGATTTGAGTCAGTGTGATAATCTTCGTCCCGACAAAAGTCTTTACATCGACGACATCTGCGTTGACGAGAATTATCGTCGTCATGGAGTGGGGAAGAAGTTGTATGAACATGTGGTTCAATTCGCTAAGGAAGAGAAGTGTTTCAACATCACATTGAATGTATGGGCGAAGAATCCTGGCGCGCAGGCTTTTTACGAAAGCATGGGAATGACGGTGCAGAAAGTCTGCATGGAGCAGATACTAATTGACAATTAACAATTGACAATGAATGTAGAGACGTGACATATTACACCTTAAAAATAAATACGATGTAATTGGTGCGTCTTATCAATTAGGAATTATTAGTATTTAGTTTAAACTCAAACGTCACCGCGCATCCTCCGCCAGCAGCCATTTTGATAAATAATGTGTCGTTGTGCGAGATTATTTTCTTTTCTATCATGTATGAAGTAGGATTCGTCTTCCAATGAGCGTCGTCGCCATCAGAATATATCGTGGCGACAAAGTCTTGATTTTTAGGAAGGAACGTTAATGGGACAGCGGCTTCATGCGCCGAGCCGTTGGTGGCTGCTCCTAAGAAGAAATCTTCTCCGGCTCGGCGCACTACGACGATATATTCTCCAGGCTCGCCCTGCAACGCCTCCGACCAGTCGCAGTCGGGATTGTAGTCGCGGAAGAACTGAAACATAGGATGTCCTTCGTAATGTTCTATCATATCCGACGCCATCTGTAGAGGAGAATATAATATCACCCAGTTGGCGAGTTGCTTCGCTAATGTGGTGTTGACACGGCTGTTGCCTTTGTCGTTGTCGTTCCACTTCTTACGTTGCGGCGAGTTACGTATGTTTTCAAATAAGATGTCGAAAGTGCCGGGCGTGTAGTCCATCGGACCTGCGAGCAGTCGTGTAAAAGGCAGAGTGACGTGATGTTCGGGAGGGTTACCTTCGCTCCATGCGTTCCATTCCATGCCGCGCGCTCCTTCGCCAGTCATAAGATTAGGATAGGTGCGTCGTAATCCTGTTGGCTTTATCGGCTCGTGAACGTTGAGCGAGATATGGTTGTCGGCAGCAGTCTCAACGACTTTCTGATAATGACGGACGTTATATTGTCCGTGATGATTATGAAAATCTGAGATGCCTCCAGCGTAGCCTGTCTTAACGTAGTTGATGCCTTTCTCTTTCGTCCAGCGGTAAGCCTCTTCTAACTGCTTCTCATAGTTTATGATGTTGCCTCCGGTTTCGTGATGACCTATTATTTCTACATTTCTTTCTTTGGCATAACGCATTATCTCGTCAATGTCGAAGTCGGCGTAAGGTCTGGTGAAGTCGAAGTTCTGTCGTCCGCCCCAGCTGTCCCATCCTTCGTTCCAACCCTCGAAGAGAACAGCGTCGATATTATTGTTCGCGGCGAAGTCGATGTGACGTTTAGCGTTTTCTGTCGTCGCACCGTGACGGTCGTTTATTACCCAGCTCTCCACGCCGAGGTGCATACTCCACCAGACACCGACATATTTCATCGGACGAATCCAGGATAAGTCGCCTTCTATGACACAAGGTTCGTTGAGATTTAAAATGATATTGGAGTTGATGAGACCGACGGCTTTGTCGGAGATCTGTATCGTGCGCCAAGGAGTTTTGAAATTTAGAATCTGAGAATCTGAGAATCTGAGAAACTGAGAATTTTTTAGGTTGTCAGGTTCTGAGTTTTTCAGATCTTCAGTTTTAAAAATGGCTTTTGTCTTTCTGTCGGGATAAGGAGCTAAGTTGGATTTGAAACTGAGAAGTTTGGAGTCTGAATTATTTTCGGTTTCTATGGTTTTCATATTCTCAGATTTTTTCAATGTCATTTCTGGAAAATCTATGAGAGCGGCTTCGTGTATGCTGGCGTAGATTCCGCCTTCTGTCATGAAGGTGAATGGAGTGTTGGCATCTTCTATTTCATTGATAGGCAATGTCCTGTATAGATGCTCGTAGCTGTCGAAGTCGGCTGGTATCGACCATGATGTACCGTTTTCTTTTATGTTGAAAGATGTCAGCTCGTCGGTGATTATAACCTCATCTACATCCGTGATTCTATATTCGTAACGGAATCCGAGACCGTCATCGAAGACACGGAATCGCATCGTGAGGAAGATGCTATCTTCATTTTCAAGATGAACCGCCATTTCGTTGTAATTATTGCGTATCGTTTTGTTCTCGCCCCATATCTGAGTCCAAGTTCCATCTTCTGAAGTGAGCTCAGTTTTTGTTATAACGAAAGAGTTTTTTAGATTGAGTCCGTTTTTTGCTTCGAATCCTAATAAGGAAGAATCTATGAAAACGCTGTCGTTGACTTTAACGTCATAATACATAAAACCTTCATCGTCGATGTTAAAAGAAAGATGTATTTTTCCATCTGGCGAAGTGACTTCGTTTTTCGGCGATGAGCAGGAGAAAAGGAAAATTAACAACGTACAATTTATAATTAACAATTGACAAATTACAGTTAACAATTTACGATTAATAATTAAAAATTGTGACTCTGTGACTTTACGCCTTTGCGACTTTATTATATCGATTAAGTTTTTCATTTTATCGGAAGAGATTAGAGAAGACAAAAATAATATGATTTGTAAAAAGTCAGAGATAAAATCAACGATTTTTTGTAAAAAGTTAGAGATGACTAAAAATAAATTTAGTCAAACATAATTTTTAAAAGTAGATATAATAACATTATCTTTGCCGTTAGTAATTATGCATAATGAATTATATAATGCTTATTGGCTAATGAAAAAAAAATTATTTTTACGTAATATTGATAATCAAAGTGTTTGGCAAATCATTCTGTTCTTGGTTTTTACTTTGATTATTTTATCAAAAAACATATACTCTTTCGTCTGTATGATAGATTCTACTCAGATTAATCTGAGTTGCATGTCGGTTATACGCATTTTAAGTACATACACAGTCTTCGCTCTGATTATTTCAATAATAAGTTTCATATATTACCGACAGATAGTGTCGTGGATTATTTTAATCGTAACAGATTGTTGGATACTCGCTAACCTGCTTTACTACAGGAGTTATCACGATCTTCTCAGTATATGGAGTATCGATTCCATAAATCAGCTTCAACTATATGATGGTATCATATTCCCATACTGTAGGCTTAGCGACTTGTTTTTGATATTGACCACATTGTTATGGGTTTGCATTACGTACATTCCTCGTTTTAGGAAAAAAATAATTACTCGTAATCTGACTATATTCGCTTTGACATCAGTCGTTGTCTTTTTCATTCCATGGACTCTGATGGCTCATCGTTCCAAGAACATTATCAATCCGTTTAATCCTTATTATCATGATGTTAGTATGGGGCGTGTATGGTATGCTCAGACTTTCTCTGTCACAGCCCATGGCTTTAACGAACTGTTTTCATTGCCAAAGAGATGGGGTGACATAACCGATGAGAGCGTAACTGTTGATTTACAGGATCGATTGGGCGTTCATACTTCTGTCAAAAGTGATTGCGATGTGGTGATAGTGCTTTTTGAGAGTTTGGAGAGTTGGGTTGTAGATACCACTATATATGGAAACGAAATTACGGAAAATATTAATCTTTTGATTAGAGAACCAAATACTTTGTTTGTGAAGAATGTTTTTCCGCAGGTGAAGATGGGACGCTCGGCAGATGCACAACTTATAACGTTTACTGGTTTACTCCCCGTTACTCAGGGTATTACTTGTATGCGCTATATGAATAATACTTATCCGTCATTGGCAGAAGCCTCTTCAGCATGTTTCAGAAAGATTTATGTTCCAACTTCGCCATCTGCCTGGAATCAAGATGCGATGACATATGCGTTTGGTTTTAAAGAGCTATATGCAGAGGAGGTCTCAGATCGTGTTATATGTAACAAACTTCTTGACGATGTCAAGGCTCAGGATTCTTCTTTCTTTGTTATGATGACCACGATGGCGTCACATGTTCCTTTCGAGATGTATTCCGATAGTTCCGACATAGCTATGCCTATGGATTATCAGTATGCTAAATATTTAAAATCTGTCAATTATACTGATGCTTGTCTTAAACCATTGATAGACTATTGCCTAAAAGAAAAAGAACGGCCAATATTATTGGTTATTACCGGAGACCACACGACATTAGATACTCCTATGTCTAATTCGGTACCTTTCATTATGTATTGTTCAGAAGGTGTGGATATTAGTGATGGTAATATGAAAGAAACTTTACAGATGGACATATATCCAACAATCTTAAACGCAATGGGATGCGGTGAATATTATTGGAAAGGTTTAGGAAGAAATTGCTTGGATTCATCTGCAGTACGTATCAATAATGCTGAGGAATTGTCAAATCAGTTAATCAAAAGTAATTTTTTTTATATGAATAATGAATAATGTGTTTTTAGAGAAATATACGATTCCAATTTTTTTTAAAAATTTCATTTGTATTACATAAATAAATACTAACTTTGTTGCTTGAATATATTGGGTTGAGAATATTTGTTTTGCATTATTTGTCAATAAGATATAAAAATATTTGATATGACTACTCTTAAAGTTTGCGTTGGCAGTTCATGCCATTTGAAAGGTTCATATGATGTTATAGAAGCCTTCAAAGAGATATTAAAGAAGTACGATGTAGAAGATGTTGTTGATCTTCAGGCTAGTTTTTGTTTAGGTTTTTGTGCAAAAGGTGTTACTGTCAAGGCTGAAGATTTTGATGAACCATCGGTACAGAAACTCGGAGATAATAGTCTCTTTATCCATAATGTTAACAAAGACAACGCGGAAGAACTTTTTGCAAAAGAAGTTTATCCATTATTAAGTCTGTAAGAGATAATAATATCGTTAAATTTTTAACATAAGTAGAGATGGCTGATTACTTAGAATTTAAAAATGCTAAGTGTAAGGATTGCTATAAATGTGTTCGAGAATGTCCTGTCAAAGCTATTGAAGTAAAAGATCATCAGGCGAGGATTATAGAGAGTCGTTGTATCTTGTGTGGACATTGTACTTTGATATGTCCGCAGAATGCTAAGATAGTTCATAGTTCGTTGGATGATATTAAAGTTATCCTTAATAGTGGAGCTAAGGTTGTTGCAAGTGTTGCGCCTTCGTTTATCTCGAGTTTTGGCTTAAAGGATTTTAATGTATTTAAAATAGCTTTAGCTAAATTGGGTTTCTTCGATGCAGAAGAGACAGCTTACGGAGCAGAGATCGTTACGCAGCAATATAAGATGTTGTTGGAGTCGAAGCAGTTTAAGAACTTCATCACTTCGGCATGTCCAGCCTTATGTCGTCTTATTCAGGCATATTATCCAAAGGCGTTACAATATCTTGCACCTGTCGATTCTCCTATGATAGCACATGCTAAGATGATAAAGAAACAGCATCCAGATGCTAAGATTATATTCATAGGACCATGTATCGCCAAGAAACGTGAAGCCATAGAAAGCGGCCTCATTGACGGAGTGTTGACATATGATGATATGCAACAGTTGTTTGATGAGAAGAATATAATTCTCGAAGAAATAATAGATATCTCCCTTGAGAATAAAAAGACGACAGCGTGTTTGTCGAAGGCGTATCCGATAAGTCACGGCATCCTTAAGTCGTTCCCAGAACTTCCTAAAGGCTATGACTATATGGCTGTCGATGGTCCTGACCGTTGCGTAGATGCTCTTCAAAATATCGACAGCTTGGAGAATGTCTTCCTCGAGATGAATATCTGCAAGGACGGATGTGTCAATGGACCATGTAGTCTGAGTGTTAATATCAAAGGAGGAAGTATCAAAGCTACAGCTGATGTCATCAAATATTATAAGAACGACATCCGTACATTGGCGCCTCATCAGTATGAGGAGTATGGCATCGACCTCAATAAACTTTATCCTCGTATAAGAAACAACAGCATGCCGCCTCCGGAGCGTGAGATAAAATCTATCTTGGCAAAGATAGGAAAACATAGTGAGGCTGACGAACTTAACTGCGGAGCTTGTGGCTATGCTACTTGTCGCGACAAGGCCTGGGCTGTGTATAATGGATATACTGATGCTGAGATATGTCTTCCTTATATGCGAGAACGTGCTGAGTCTCTGTCGTATGAGATTATACAAAACAGCCCTAATGGTATCGTTTTGCTCGATTCTGATTTCTATATTCAAGATATAAATAATAAGGGAAGAGAACTCCTTGGCATCACAGACCCTCGTGCTAAAGGACGTCACGCTAAAGACTTCCTCAACCTCGTTGATTTCATGATAGCTTATAACGAGAAACGTAATGTTAAAGTGGAGAAGATGTTCGTGCCATCAACGGGTAAGTATGTCGATATATTGATAACTTATCTTAAGGAACAGAATATGCTTTTCGGTATCTTGATAGATGTCTCTAATCAAGTTAACTATGATACAGAGATTACTAAGGTCAAGATGGAGACTCTGAAGACGACAGATGAGGTTATCAAGAAACAGATGCGTGTGGCGCAAGAGATAGCTTCGCTTCTCGGTGAGACGACAGCAGAGACTAAAGTGGCTCTCCTTAAATTGAAGAAGACATTGTCGGAAGAAAATAACGTGAAAGGAGCAAATTGATGGAGTTGTGCTTGGAATATGGATGCACCTCGGTGAATAAGTATGGAGAGGAGCTGTGCGGTGATAATGTCGTTAGCATCGTCGATGGCGATTATACAACATTAGTCCTCGCCGATGGCCTCGGCAGTGGCGTGAAAGCTAACATACTATCAACGCTGACATCAAAGATATTATGCACGATGGCGGCTAATGGCATCGATATTGACGAATGCGTTGAGACTCTCATCCAGACGTTGCCTGTATGTCAAGTGAGAGGTGTCGCATATTCAACATTCTCTCTCATACATTCCAACAATGAAGGCAAAGGCTTCTTGTATGAGTTCGATAACCCTCAGGCTATATATTACCATCAAGGTAAATGCGGCGATTTTGAGAGAGAGAAATTAGACATATGCGGCAAGACGGTGTATAAATCGGAACTTAATCTCGAGGAGAATGATGTTATCATGGTGATGTCGGACGGTACCATTCATGCAGGTATAGGACAGATACTTAACTTCGGATGGGAGCGAAAGCAGATTATGGAACATCTCGATAGAAGTATCAAGCCAACGATGTCGGCGAGAGCTATCTCATGTTTGTTGACATCAGCATGTAATGACTTGTATCTCGATAAGCCAGGAGATGATACCACCGTGGCAGCTGTTAAGATACGCCGTCGTCTTAATGTCAATATCATGGTAGGACCACCTGTCGATAAGGAGAAAGACAACTTCTATGTGGAGCAGTTTCTTGATGGAGCAGATAAGACGGTAGTATGTGGAGGAACTAGCTCGCAGATAGTGGCTCGTTATCTTAACAAACCGCTTCGTACAAGCTTCGACTTTCCTGATAAAGACGTCCCACCTATAGGTTTTATCGAAGGCGTTGACCTTACAACGGAGGGCGTGCTTACAATGAGACGATTATTAGAACTGTCAGAGAAATATCTATCCATCAACGATCTGACACCAAAGACGTTTACAAAACAAGATGGAGCATCTCTTCTGGCTAATGTCCTCTTTGAAGAGGCAACACATATAAAATTCTTTGTTGGTCAAAGCGTCAACGTGGCTCATCAAGGATTGCCTATCGACATCACAATGAAGATGAAACTTGTTGAGAAACTCGCAGCCAACATGAGAGCTATGGGAAAAACAGTATTATTGAATTATGATTAATTAAACAAGGATATGAGTGTAAATAAAAGAGTATTCGACACTAACGTTCAGATTGTAAAATATAACGTTTTGAAAGAAGTCATTCGTCGTGCATACGAAGGTGGCTTGGAAGATGCTTATCTTGAGATTCCAAAAGTGATATGTCCAGGACCAAAACCGCAGATACGTTGCTGTATCTACAAAGAAAGGACTATCATTCAAGATAGAATTAAGATGGCTATGGGTGGAGATAAGAACAATCCGAATCCTGTGGAAGTCATTGATATAGCATGTGACGAATGTCCTGCAGAAGGCGTTATGGTGACAGCAGCATGTCGTGGTTGTATGGTTCATGCTTGCTTGGATGTTTGCCCTAAAGGAGCAATATCGATAGTAAATCATCGCGCTGTAGTAGATAAGGATAAGTGTATAGAATGTGGCAAATGCTCAAAGGCTTGTCCTTATTCCGCAATAATTATGCAGCATCGTCCTTGTATGGTTAGCTGTAAAGTTAAAGCTATCTCCATCGATGAAAATAAGAAAGCTAAGATCGATAACGACAAATGTATCTCTTGTGGCGCCTGTGTCTATAAATGTCCTTTTGGCGCGATAACAGACAAATCGTATGTTCTCGATATCATAGATATGTTGAAGAAATCGGAGAATAATACCAAATACAAAGTCTATGCAGTTATAGCACCAGCTATTGTAAGTCAATGTCGTTTTGGTCGTCCTACGCAGGTGGTGACAGCTATACAGAAGTTAGGCTTCCATCAAGTTGTAGAAGCGGCGCTTGGAGCTGACATTACTTTATATAATGAGGCTTTAGAATGGAAAGAGAAAGGTCTGATGACAACGTCATGTTGTCCTTCATACGTGGCATTCGTGGAGAAGAACTTCCCTGAATTGGTTCCACATATCTCGCATTCGGTGTCGCCTATGATAATGACAGCACAGTTGATAAAACATTCCGATCCTACAGCGAAAGTGATATTCATCGGGCCATGCGCTTCAAAGAAATTTGAGTTTAAATTGGAGAAGACAGGCGGAGCTATCGACAGTGTGATGTCGTTTGAGGAGTTACAGGCTTTCTTAGATGCAAGAGGAATAGATACTGTTGAATGTGAAGACACAGCACTCGATAACGCATCGTTCTACGGAAGAATATTCGCTAAGTCGGGTGGTATAGCACAAGGTCTTGTCGATGTGGCAAAAGACCTTAATGTTGAAGGAATCAAACCTATAGTGATGAGTGGCATCGATGAATGTAGAGCTGCTTTGATGAAGCTGAAATTTGGTAAGGCAACAGAGAACTTCTTCGAAGGTATGGCATGTGAAGGAGGCTGCGTGAATGGTCCTTTATGTATCACACATAGCCCTCGTAATATTGTCGATATCGATAAATATGGCAGCGAGGCTAAAGAGAAGACCATTCATAATTCGGTTAAACTTTATGAAATGACAAAAGAATGACGGAGCCTCAAACAGAACCTATCAAGGTAATCAAGACGGTCTTAAGTAGATTACCTTTATATTATAACTTCTTACTTGAGAAGAGGAAGGAGAACTATAAATATATCTCCTCGACTGTTATTGCTAAGAGCTTGAAACTTAACAATATCCAAGTGAGGAAAGACTTGGCTTGCGTGAGTCGTCAGTCGGGTAAGCCAAGAATGGGTTTTGAGATAGAATCGTTAATATCTGATATAGAAGAAGTATTAGGATTCAATAATTTAGATGAGGTGGTGCTCGTTGGAGCAGGTCGTCTCGGAAGGACTCTGCTGAGTTATCAGGGCTTCACCGATTATAAACTTAATATAGTTGCAGGTTTCGACAACTCGGTAGAACTTGTTGGAGCTAAAGTCAATAATAAACCTATTTTACATATCGACAAACTCACTCCGATAGTAGAACGTCTTAATATTAAAATAGGTATAATAACAGTACCTAAGGAATCGGCTCAAGAAGTATGCGATATTATGATTTCCGCAGGGATAAAAGTGATATGGAATTTCGCGCCAGTACACCTCGAAGTGCCTGATGGAATTATAATAAAACATGAAAATTTAGCAGTATCATTAGCGTTACTAACACAGAAGTTATATAATCGTAATGCTGATATTATTGAAAATCAATAGTGTATAAGATATTGTTAAAAGAATAAAAATATATTTAAAAAATCGATAAAAAAATATCTAATACTAAAAAAATATAGTATATTTGCACTCGTTTTAAAAAAAATAGTCATGGCAAAATCAAAAGAAAAAAAAGAAGAACAAATCATTGAACAAGAAATAAAATCACAAGAAGAAATGGCAACAAAAAAAACACGTACAGAATCTGACCTTATCGGTTCACGCGAGATTCCAATGGAATGCTACTATGGCGTTCAAACAGCAAGAGCAATTGAGAACTTCCCAATCACAGGTATCGGTATCAACCGTTATCCAAACGTCGTTAAATATTTAGGCGTTATTAAATTGGGTGCTGCTATAGCTAACTACGAAACAGGCAAAATCAGCAAAGAAATTTATGAAGGTATTGCTAAAGCTTGTCAAGATGTTATCGATGGCAAATTAAACGATCAATTCCCTGTTGACGTTATCCAAGGTGGTGCTGGTACTTCAACAAACATGAATGCTAACGAAGTTATCGCTAACCGCGCTTTGGAATACATGGGCTACCAACCAGGTCAATATGAGTATTGTTCACCTAACGACCATGTCAACGCATCACAATCAACAAACGATGCATATCCATGTGCAACACGTTTAGCTATCTACGCTGACCATTTGGAAATGATTAGCCATTTAGACTTACTCATTTCTTCATTAGAAAGAAAAGCAAGAGAATTTAAAGACGTTATCAAGATGGGTCGTACACAGCTTCAAGACGCTGTTCCTATGACATTAGGTCTTTCATTCCACGCTTTCGCTCAATCATTGAAAAACGAAAAAGAACACCTCATCCACGACTCAAAAGAGTTCTTATATGTTAACATGGGTGCAACAGCTATCGGTACAGGTATCTGTTCAACATTAGAATATAGAGAAGCTTGCGTTAAAGCATTGCGCGACCTCACAAAGTGGGACATCAACTTGTCAGAAGACTTAGTTGAAGCTACATCAGACGCTTCTTCAATGTTAGTTTATTCAAACGCATTGAGAACATTATGTACAAACTTATGTAAAGTATGTAACGACTTACGTTTAATGAGCTCAGGTCCTCGTTGCGGTCTTAACGAAATCAACCTTCCTAAGATGCAACCAGGTTCATCAATCATGCCAGGTAAAGTGAACCCAGTTATCCCTGAAGTAGTAAACCAAATCTGCTACCGCGTTATCGGTAACGATACATGTGTTATGCTCGGCGCTAACAACGCTCAGTTAGAGCTCAACGTTATGGAACCTGTTATGGTTTATAGCTTGTTAGAATCAATCGAGTTGTTAAAGAACGGTTTCGACGTATTACGTAAGCTCTGTATCGACGGTATCACAGCTAATAAAGAACACTGCCGTGAAATGGTTGATAACAGCATCGGTACAATCACAGCTTTAGTTCCAGTTTTGGGCTATAAGACATGTTCAAAACTCGCTAAGGAAGCTCTCGAAACAGGTAAAGGTGTTGTCGTTCTCATCAGAGAACACGGTTTGTTGACAGAAGAACAAATCAACGACGCTATGGCAATAGAGAAAATCATCCTCTAATTTAAGATAAATCTCAAAACGGATGGTACCTTTTGGTATCATCCTTTTGTCGTTTTTAAAAGTATAGTTCTAAATCATTCTTTTTATTTGATTTAAAAAAAACTACTTTTTATGATAAAAATAAAGAAAGGTATTGATATTCACCTTGTAGGCGAAGCAAAGAAAGAGGTTAAGAATTACGAGCCTCAGTTTTTTGCTTTAAAGCCTCACGATTTTATCGGCGTAGTGCCAAAGATGCACGTCGCTGAAGGTGATGATGTAAAAGTCGGTACCGTTTTGTTCCACGACAAGAATAACGAAAGCGTATTCTTCACATCACCTGCCTCAGGAAAAGTGAAAGCTATCGTTCGTGGTGAAAAACGCGTCATTCTTCAAGTCATTGTCGAATCGGACGGTACATTTGAAACTATCGACTTCGGTAAGGCTGATCCTTCAAAACTCTCTCGTAACGAGATAGTGGAGAAATTAGTTCAAAGCGGAACATGGACAATGCTTCGTCAACGCCCATATTCTACTATAGCCAAAACACAAGATGAACCTAAATGCATAGCAGTGTCGATGTTCGATACAGCTCCTTTGGCTCCAGATAATAACTTTATCGTTAAAGACCAAATGGCAGCTATCAAAGCCGGCGTCGAGGCTCTCGCTAAACTGACAAACGGCATGGTTTATCTCAACGTCAATTCTTCAGAGACAAAACAAGCTCTCGCTTCATTAAACATCTCTGCAAAGAATGTCACAGTCACAGAGTTCCAAGGTCCACATCCTGCAGGTAACGTAAGCACTCAGCTTAACGTCTTGTCGCCAATAAACAAAGGCGAGACAGTGTGGTACACCTACGCTCAAAACCTCATCGCTATAGGAAATCTCTTCCTCAACGGCGTTTATGACAGCAGTAGAGTAGTGGCTTTCACAGGTTCAGAAGTGAAAGAGCCTATGTACTACAAAACAAGAATAGGCGCCGATATGTCGGGATTGTATGAAAATATCTCTTCAGAAAACGTACGTATCATCAGCGGCAACGTCTTGACAGGTAAGAAAATCAACGGCGAAAACTTCTTAGGATACTACGAC
>SUWU01000026.1 GCA_015061295.1 Lentimicrobiaceae bacterium | reverse complement strand
ACCATATACGGCTCCTTCTGCCGAAATTAACAATATGGTGAGGTAACACAAAAATGGTATATGTACCAACCACTTATCAAATTTCACCCTCATCCTGCCATTATTACGCAAGTTCTTCGTATCTTTGCTACATGATATCGATACAGAATCTTAGCATGCAATTTACGGGCGAGGACCTTTTCACCGACATTAACTTCATGATTCGGGAGAAGGATAGGATAGGTCTCGTCGGAAAGAATGGGGCAGGGAAGACGACACTTATCAGGCTTCTCTGTGGTCTTGAGCAGCCATACAAGGGCGATGTGATAATGTCTGATGACGTCACTATAGGTTATCTCCCACAGGAGAAGAAGTTTAGTGTGGACGTGAATAATCGTGTCCGCACGGTGATGGAAGAGGCGATGACGGCTTTTGAAGATTATCATCAGATTGAAAGAGAACTCGTCAGACTCAATGAGGAACTCTCTGATAGAACAGACTACGAGAGTGACAGCTATCAGCGTCTTTGCGAGAAGATGAGTCATCTCAATGAGCGGCTCAATATCATGGGTGGACATTCTATAGAAGGCGAGGCTGAGCAAATTCTTATAGGTTTAGGCTTTAACCATGAGGATATGTGCCGTCAGATGAATGAGTTTAGCAACGGCTGGCAGATGCGTGTAGAACTCGCTAAGATCTTATTACGAAAACCCAAATTGTTACTCTTAGACGAGCCTACCAATCACTTAGACATAGAGTCGATACAATGGCTCGAGGGATTCCTTAAAAACTATTATGGTGCAATCTTCATGGTGTCGCACGACAGAGCTTTCCTCGACCATATCACTATCAGGACGATAGAAATATCATGCGGTAAGATTTATGATTATAAATGTTCTTATTCAGAGTTTATCGAGAGAAGAGAGGAACGTATAGATATTCAGAAAGCTGCCTTCGACAACCAACAGAAGGAGATAAAAGAGATAGAGGCTTTTATAGAGAGATTCCGTTATAAGGCTACAAAAGCTAAGCAGGTGCAGTCACGCGTCAAACAACTTGAGAAAATGGACGTGGTGCAGATCGACGATCAGGATAAGTCGGCTATACATTTCAAATTTCCTCCAGCACCTCATTCTGGTAAGGTGACATTGGAACTTAATAATGTCGCTAAATCTTATGGAGAGAAACAGATCTTAAATAATATTAACCTTCTCATTCCGAGAGGAGAGAAGATAGCCTTCGTAGGCCGTAATGGTGAAGGTAAATCTACTTTGTCTAAAATCATCGCTGGAGTCCTCGACTATCAAGGTGAGGTGAAGCTTGGTCATGAGGTGCAGATTGGATATTACGCCCAAAATCAACAGGATATGCTCGATATGGAGAAGACTGTCTTTGAAACCTTAGACGATGTGGCAACAGGCGATATGCGTGTTAAGGTGAAGTCGCTGCTTGGTGCCTTCCTCTTCAGAGGCGATGCGATAGACAAAAAAGTCAAGGTGTTGTCTGGAGGTGAGAAAGCAAGATTGTCGCTGGCTAAGATGCTGCTCTTTCCAACAAATCTCCTTATCCTCGATGAGCCGACGAACCACTTAGACATGCTGTCGAAAGATATACTTAAGTCAGCACTGCTTCAATATGATGGAACTCTTATTATCGTCTCTCACGACCGTGACTTCCTTCAAGGCTTGACGAATAAGGTCTATGAATTTAGAAAACCTAATATCAAAGAATATATAGGCGACATCTACGATTTCTTAGAAGAGAAAAAACTGAAAGAACTCGATGACCTTAACAAGAAACAGAAGTCGCATAATATCGATAATAATGTCTCTCAAGGTAAGATAGATTATGAACTGAAGAAACAAAACGACAGAGAGATAAAACGTCTTGAGCGTGAAATAAAGAAGATTGAAGAACAGATAGAATCGTTAGAAAAAGAAATCGCCGAGATGGACACGATAATGTCGGCTCCCGACGATTTCCCTGATATTAATATCAATAATGATTGGTATAATTCCTATGGTAATAAGAAAGAACAGCTTCAGAGTTTGATGAACCAGTGGGAAGATAAGCAGATGGAGTTGGAGATGTAGTTTGTGTTCCCATTGATGTCGTTACTCAACGATTGTAATTGGCATAAGAGCCTGAGTCCCTTCTATTCTGTTAATCATCTCTATCGCTTTAAGATATTGATATGTGTTTCCAAAGCTTTCCTTGACTGACTTTGTGTAATATTCCTGTGTCTCAGTCTTGAGCAGACTCTCTAAGATGTCTTCTTGTTTTGGATATTCTTTGATGGAATAACTTTCTAGGTCGGCTTTCTTAGCAGCGTAAGCAACGGCTTCTTCTATGCCACCGAGTTCATCTACCAATCCTAATTCTATCGCATCATCTCCGCTCCAGACGCGTCCTTGTGCTATGCTATCTACAAATGTCTTGCGGAGTTCTCTTTCTGTAGAGACTAAAGTGATGAAGTCGTCGTATGTGTCGGTGACGTGTTTCTGCATCATCTTCATCTGATAAGGAGTGAGCGGCTTTGCAATGCTTCCGAAGTCGGAGTTTTCGTTAGTCTTGACTTCATCGAAAGTGAGTCCTAACTTATCGTTGAAAAATCCTTTGAGATTTGGCACTGTCCCGAAAACACCGATAGAACCTGTCAATGTAGTAGGGTCGGCGAAGATATAATCTGAACTTGATGAGATCCAATATCCTCCTGATGCGGCGTAGTTACCCATAGAGACGATGAGAGGCTTCTCCTTGGCTGCGAGTTCTACTTCGCGACGTATCACCTCCGATGCTACAGCACTGCCTCCTGGTGAGTTGACTCTC
This sequence comes from Lentimicrobiaceae bacterium, assembly GCA_015061295.1. Classification (GTDB taxonomy): domain Bacteria; phylum Bacteroidota; class Bacteroidia; order Bacteroidales; family F082; genus Limimorpha. The sequence goes on along the minus strand of SUWU01000026.1, from coordinate 27,493 downwards.
ATCACGATGGCTTTGACTTTCTTGTCTTCTCTTGCCTGACGTAAGGCTTCCGATAAGGTGATAGAGCCTATAGTGCTTTCGTCGCCTTCTCCATCAATTATCTGTCCCGATGCATAAACAATGGCAATATTGTCTTTGCCTTCATAAAGCTCAGGTCTCACCTTGGCATATTGTGTGTTCTTTACAATATTGACTTTCTTGCTGTCGGCTACCTCAGCGAGTTGCTTAAGCTCGGCGATGATCTCGTCTCTGTATCTAAGTCCATCGATGAAGTTGTTGTCTATCGCAGCTTGTGTGTCGAACATCAGTGTCATATCATCAGCGAGTTCGTTGATGGTTTCAACTTTGATATTTCTTGCGCTACTGATGTCGTCGCATATCTTACTCCATATCGAATTTAATAAGACGCTATTTTGTTCGCGGTTAGCCTCACTCATCTTATCCAAGAAATAAGGCTCAACGGCGCTCTTGAATTTATTGTTATCAGGACGAATTATCTGCATCTCAATATCTAATTTCTCTAAAAGATGCTTGTAAAACATCGATTGTGATGCCATGCCGTGTATGTCTAACATGCCATCAGGGAGCATGTATATCTTGTCGGAGACACTTGCTAAATAATATGCACTTTGAGAATATGCTTCTGCATAACTTAAAATGAATTTACCTGATTTCTTAAACTCTATGAGTTGATTTCTAATCTCTTCGATGTTTGCTGTTGAAGTGCCTATTGATGATAACTCTAAGAAAATACCTCTTATATTAGGGTCGATGGCAGCAGCTTTGATGTTGTTGATGATGTCGTTCATACCTGCCATGTCAACATCAGTGAAGCTGAAATCCAGCCCACTGAATGTAAGACCTAAATCATTAGTGTTGGTTCTGTCTGGTATCTCATAGTCGAGATTCATGTAAAGAACGGTCTGAGGCTTCACCTCGACGGTTGTATCTGCTGACGACATTATAGATGAAACGAGACTTGTTATTAGGAATATTATTATCACTAACAACAATAAAGCAGATCCTAAGAATGATGCTAAGAATGTTTTAAAAAATGATTTCATATCTGATGTAATTTACGTTGTTTATACTACCAATAATTGCGGTAAAGATACAAATATTTTTTAACTTTGCGTTAAAAATAATCATGTCAAATATTGCGTATATTCTGTTAGGTTCTAACATTGGAGATAGAGAGGAGGTGATGCGAAATGCTATCGCGATGATGGAGAGTCGTTCCTGTCGTCTTATTGCTTCTTCCTATATTTATGAGACTGAATCATGGGGTTTTGTGACTGACGATATTTTTCTAAATCAGGTCATTTGTATCGAGACATTGTTAGCTCCTCATGATTTATTGAAAGAGTTGTTGTCTATTGAGATACAGCTTGGCAGGGATAGAGAACATCATTATGATACATATGTGTCGCGACCTATTGACTTAGATATTCTTTATTATAATGATATAGTTTTAAATGATGATGATTTAATCTTGCCACATCCTAAGTTACATCTGCGACGTTTTACTTTGATGCCATTATGTGATGTTGCTCCAAACATGATGCATCCTGTGTTATGTTTAAGTAACAGTGATTTATTGGCACGATGTGAAGATACTTTGATGGTTAAAAGATATAAATAAAAAAGGGATTGTCGTAAAGACAGTCCCTTTTTTAGAAAAATTATGATAGTGATTATGATTTCACTTATTGTTTCACTGTTGTGATAGTAACAGCAGCACGGCGTAATTGTGGTAATAACTCTCCGAGACCTTTGTTGCTACTCATCAAACTGCGTAATGTTTGTTCGCGGTTGTTAGATTCTTTTATTTGTTTTACGAGTTCGTCTTTATTTTCTAAGTCAGAACCTTCTATAGCGTTGAAGAGGCCTTCCCAATCTGGACCTTTTGAAACTATATCGATGAGAGAATCTTCAATATTGAGGTTTTCTTTTACTAATTCAGCAGCTGCGTTAGCGCGTTCTTGAGCCAAGTTTTGGTTGTCGTTTTCGCTGCCGTCAGGTGATGTGAAACCTTCAACGAGGACTTTCTCTACTTTATAGCCGTTACGCATTTCGTTAGCAGCTCTGTTAAGAGCGTCGATATTGGTTTGTGTATCGAGTTTCTTTGCTTCGTTGATAGGGAATACGATATTTGTGAAGTTGTTGTGATATACTGTCTCTTTTGCTGCTGCTGCTACAGCTGCTGCTTCAGCTTCTCTTGCTGCTTGTTCTTCAGCTTCTTTTGCTGCTTGTTCTTCAAAAGCTTCTTTGAGAGCTTCTTTAAGTTCTTCTGGTGTTACGCAGTCGCTCTTAGCTTCTTCTGCTGCTTTAGCTTTAGCCTCTGCTCTGACACATGAGTTGTCGAATTTGTAACGAAGACCAAGGTTGAATGTGTTGAGATAATCTTTGCTTTCACCTGAGTAAACGCAATCTAACATGTCTGTATCAGCATAGTTTGTTGTAACATCGATAAATACATCGTAGTTTTCGTTCATGTTGTATGTGAACTCAACACCCATAGGTACTGTCAAGACGACTTTTCTATCAGCGATGCCATTACCTTTGGTATTTGTGTTAGCATCGTGATCATAACTCATTTGTACGTCTTTGCCATTATCGTAAGTTGTTCTTGCTCTGTATTGAACTTGTCCGATACCGATGTGTGGATATAAACCAACACGGCGTGTTTCTTTGTAACCGAAGATTAAACCGATGAGGTCTGCTGAGATGTTGACGTTAGCTGCATAGTAATCAGCGTAACCGAGTGTGAAGTAATTTGGATTTTCAGCTGTGTAGATGCCGTAACCGATTTTACCATAAATTCTGTAGAAGTTGTGGAAGTTATAACCAACACCAAGGTTTAAGTCACCTCTTACAGATCCGAAATCGTATTTGTTGTCACCAAATAAGAATGAAGCGCCGCCGTCAGCTGTTAAGAACCAATAGTTACAAAATTCTGGTTGTCTGTTGAAGATGTTAGCTTTATCGCCTAATCTGTAGCTTGCTCCGAGATTTACTGATGCAAACCAATCGTTGTGTTCGCCGCTATAAACGCCGTCTAACAACTCTGTGTCAGCGTAGTTTGCTACGAAATCTAAATAAACTTTCCAATTGTTGTTAATTCTAAAGTTGACTTCTGCTCCCATAGGTATGGTTGCTACAACTTTTCTCTCATCGATGTTTCTGAGAGTGTTACCTTGATTGTCAACAGTAGCTACTTTATATTGAACTTGTCCGATACCGATATGAGGAACAAAGTTGACAAGTCTATCAGGGTTGTAACCAAAGATGATGTCTGTTAAGTTAACTGTTAAATTGATGTTGGCTTCAAAGTAATTCATCTTGTCAATTGATAAATTCTCGAAAGATCCATTTAAGCTACCATAACCTAAATTAGCTTTAACACCTAAGATGTTATCAAACTGATAACCGAAACCAACATGTCCGTTGAAGTCCATCTTAAGTTTGGAGTTGTCTCCTTTCAAAAATCCTAAACCAAAATCACCTGTTACGTAAACGTAATCTTCAAATGTCCTGTAGTCATGCTTCTTTTCTACAACACTGTCATTCTCTTGTCCGTAGAAAGCAAAAGGACTTACCATTAATGCTAAGGTTAATAAAAACTTAGTGAAAGTAAATCTGTTCATTTTTTTCTTTTTTTAAAGTTATTAAACTGCAAAAATACTAATTTTTTTGAATGAAAAAAAAGTTTATGTGTTTTTTTAATAAAAAAAGCCGCTTAAGCGGCTTTTTTGATATTCTGTATTGATTATTAAGGTTTTACAAGCGCCATAAACTCGTTGTTGTCTTGTAGGTAGGCAAACTCCATGTCGTTCTTAGCTTTATTTTTGAGCTTAGGGTCTTTTTTTATTGCTTTAGCAAGGTGCTTTAGAGCTTTGTCGATGTCGTTAGTTCTCGATGCTATTACAGCATGTAGATATAATGTCTTGCCATTTTCCTCTAAACAACTGACGGTCTCCTCCGCTACAGTATATTTCTTGTCCATAGTCTGCGCCAACGCTATGTTGTAGTCGCAGTTTGGATTGTCTTTGGTCATGAGTTTCACGGCTTTGTCATAGTTGCCTTTGTTGATATGAATAACACCTTCGTTGTAGTTGGTGTTTAAACCTAATTTCTTTGCATGTGAGAATAGCTTCTCTGCTTCGGCATAGTCGTTTTCATAGATTGCTACAACACCTAAGTTGTTATATGCTTCTGCCAACATGTCGTCAATCTCAATGGCTTGTTTTAAGAATTTCTTTGCATGTTTGATCTTGCCGTTTTCTATTGCTAATGCTCCTGCGTTGCAGAATGGTTCTGCACATTGAGGGTACGTCTCCATTGCCGTGACGTATATGAGTTCTTTGTTCTTCTTCTCTTTAACCAAAGTGGCTGCATATATCATCTGGTTGCAGTTTAACGACTTAGGGTCTTTAACACATGTCTCTGTAATCTGTTGCTCTGTCATCTTAGGTTCTATGGTGTTGATGCTGATAACAGAACGACGCAATGATGGTAAGATGGTCTTCTCTAACTCAGGATATTGCTTGATGTATTTGTCTAATTGTGCTATCCTTTGTTCTGGATTCTGTTTCTTTAATGTGTTGATGATGTTTTGTTTGTCCTTTATTGTGGACTTTTCTATCGCTTGCATCAAACCATTCCAGTCTGGACCGTTTCCTTTGGTGATGAACTTGATGTCGTTGACATTCTTATAACTGATGTCTGATTTCTTGACTTTTGTGATGTTGGCTAATTTGTTCTTTAAGAAAAGTTCTGTCATTTTAGCTCTTTTGTTAGATAAGTCATTGTTATATTTTACTGAGCCTTCTGGCGATGCCCATCCTGTTATCTCAATATTTTGAACATTCCATCCTTTTAAGATATGTGATGTCAGTTTGTCAATGGCGACTTGGTTTTGTACTAACTTATTCAGTGGATTGTTCCAATTGATGTTGCCTGAATTGACGGCAAAGAAGATGTCGCCATTGTCAGTTACGATGATTTCTTCTTTACTTGGTTCTACCATTGCTGTCTTAAGGCTGCTCTTGTCGATGTCGTTGGCTGTGTTGATGACACCTTGTGCTACTAAGAATGCGCTGCATGGTGCGAAACTCTCGTGTTCTTTGATAGTCATATGGTCGGGATGCACTACTTCCTTGAACTTATATACTATAGGTTCTATGATTAATAGGGAGTTGTACATCTCATCCTTATATGGTATCGTGACCGTATAAGAATAGGCTCCGCCATGTTTTCTGCTGACGACAACACCATCGCCTTCTACTTTCTGTCCAATGAAGTTCATCGATGGAAGTTCTGTCTCTCCTTCTTCATAAACTAAGATAGGAGTGATATTCATGACGGCTTTCTTAGCGAAGTATCTCGGAGGAAACTTTGCCTCAATGGTGACGGTGATGGTGTTACCGTTGTTCTCCAAGATTTCAGGAGTCGCTGATAGATAGACTCTGTCGATGTGTTTTGCCATGCCTCTAACATCGTGGTTCTTGGCATGAAATACTAAAGGCGTCATCATCAATAAGACGACTGCCAATGTCTTGAGTAAGAAATTAAATTTTTTCATCTTTTGTTGTTTTTTATGGTTTCTTAAACAACAAAGAAGAAATGTCTTGGTTCAAAGAAATATTATTTTTTCCAAAGTGAATTGAAAAGATGATACATCACTATGCCTGCGCTTACCGAAACGTTTAATGAGTGTTTGGTGCCTTCCTGTGGTATCTCAATGGCTTTGTGACAATATTGTAATACCTCGTCATCGACACCGTCAACTTCGTTGCCAAAGATATATGCCGACTTCTCCTCTGGAATGAAGTCGTTGAGCATCACGCTGTCTTCTATCTGTTCTACCGCGTAAATCTTATAGCCTTTCTCAATGAGATGCTTACACGCTTCTTCTGTACTTTCAAAGTGACTCCATCTCACACTTTCTTCTGCGCCAAGAGCTGTCTTGTGTATCTCGCGATGCGGAGGACATGCTGTGATGCCGCAAAGACATATCTCGCCAATTCTGAAAGCATCGGCAGTGCGGAAGAAAGCTCCAATGTTACTCAATGAACGTACATTGTCTAATATTATGACAACATCTAATTTGTCTGCTTGCTGATATTCCGAAAGAGTTAGTCGGTTTAACTCAGGCATTGTTAGTTTTCTCATCTTTCTATATTTTGAGCAAAAATAATGTTTTCTATAAAACAGAGACAAAATTTTTTATCTTTGTAGTTTAATTTAAATGATTGTATAGATGGCAAGTTCAGAAAAAGAGCGTCAAGATGTAGAGACTCCCTTGATGAAACAATATTATTCTTTTAAATCAAAATATCCAGAGGCGCTACTGCTCTTTAGGGTGGGCGATTTTTACGAGACTTTCGGAGAAGATGCTATCAAGACTTCTGAGATACTCGGTATTGTCCTTACCAAACGTGGTAAGTCGGCTTCAACAGCTACTGAACTCGCAGGCTTCCCACATCATGCCCTTGATACTTACCTGCCAAAACTCGTCAAAGCTGGCCAGAAAGTGGCTATATGCGAACAGCTCGAAGACCCTAAACTGACGAAGAAAATAGTGAAACGAGGCATCACCGAACTCGTGACACCAGGAGTGACTTACGACGATAATGTCCTCGTGCAAAAAGAGAACAACTTCCTCGCGTCGGTGCATTTAGACGATAAAGAGTCGGGGGTGGCTTTCTTGGATGTCTCTACAGGTGAGTTCTACCTCACTCAAGGTAATAACGATTACATAGATAAACTGCTGCAGAGCTTTAATCCTTCTGAGGTGCTGTGCCAACGCAACAAACGTAAATTGTTTGTAGATAATTTCAGTGAGAAATATTACCTCACAGTCTTCGACGACTGGGTCTTCACCGATGATTATGCTAAAGATATTCTAACTCGTCATTTTAATACTAACTCTCTTAAAGGATTCGGTGTTAACGATTTTCCCAAAGGTATTGTGGCAGCAGGTGCCGCCATTCATTATCTACATGAGACTCAACATGACAAGATAGCTCATATCTCTTCGTTGTCGCGTATCGACCAAGGACAGTTTGTGTGGCTCGATAAATTCACTATCAGAAACCTTGAACTTCTCAACTCTCCAAATTCTAATGCTAAGACATTAATCGATGTAATAGACAGAACAACTTCTCCAATGGGTAGCCGCCTTATGCGTCGGTGGACTTCTCTTCCTTTAAAAAATAAGGAACAGATAAACTCTCGTTATGACGTTGTCGATTATTTCGTGAAAAATAATAATCTCATATCAGATTTTCAAGATATGATTCGTCAGATCGGTGATTTGGAGCGCCTGATATCTAAGGTGTCGTTGCTACGTATCAATCCGCGTGAACTGATGCAGGTGGCAAAGTCGCTCGATCATATAGAGACGATTAAAAAAATGTGTTCAGAGAGTGAGTATCAGCCTTTGTTGTCTTATGCTGAGCAACTCACCGTATGCGATTCTATACGTCAGAGAATTAAGAAAGTGCTTAACCCTGAGGCTCCAGCTCTGTTGTCGAAAGGTAATATTATTAATGAAGGCGTTGATGAAGAACTTGATGCCTTGCGTCGTTTGTCGCGTTCGGGGAAAGATTATCTTATGGATATTCAGAAGAGAGAGGTGGCTGCAACAGGCATATCATCGTTGAAAGTGGGATATAATAATGTGTTTGGATATTATCTCGAAGTTACAAATATCCATAAAGATAAAGTGCCAACATCATGGATTCGTAAGCAGACTCTCGCTAATGCGGAACGTTATATCACTGAAGAACTTAAAGAGTATGAGCAGAAGATTCTTGGCGCTGATGAGAAAATACAGACTATTGAGGAGCGTCTTTACTTTGAGTTGATAAATACTTGTAGCGACTATGTGGCTCCTATTCAACTCGATGCATCACTTATAGCAAAGATAGACTGTCTCGTTAGCTTCGCTGATGTGGCTGTAAAGAATAATTATGTGAAACCTGTCATCGATGATTCTTATGTCATCGATATTAAAGAAGGTCGTCACCCTGTAATAGAACAGATGATGCCTGTGGGTGAACCGTATATTTCTAATGATGTGTATCTCGATAGAGAAAAACAACAAATCATCATCATCACAGGTCCTAATATGTCGGGTAAGTCGGCACTGCTACGACAAACGGCACTCATCGTGCTGCTCGCTCAAATAGGCTCCTTCGTCCCTGCCGCTTCAGCTCGCATAGGATTGGTAGATAAGATTTTTACAAGAGTGGGAGCAAGCGATAACATCTCTTCAGGCGAATCGACTTTTATGGTGGAGATGAACGAGACTGCGAGTATCTTGAATAATATATCTAACCGTAGCCTCGTACTCCTCGATGAGATAGGTAGAGGTACAAGTACCTACGATGGTATCAGCATCGCATGGGCTATAACAGAATATCTTCACGAACATCCGCAATGTAAGGCTAAGGTGTTGTTCGCTACACATTATCACGAACTTATAGAGATGGAGGCTTCGTTTAAACGTATCAAGAATTATCACGTCAGCGTGAAAGAGATGAACGATAAAGTCATATTCCTTAGAAAACTTAAGAAGGGAGGTAGCGCACATAGCTTCGGTATCCATGTCGCTGCAATGGCAGGAATGCCGCGTAAAGTCATCGATAGAGCTGATGCTCTCCTCGCGATGTTAGAAAAATCTCATTCGCATGAGTCGATGAATAAGGCTGTGAAAGAGACAAAAAATAATAACGAGATGCAACTGAGTTTTATTCAACTCGATGATCCATTATTACTCCAAATAAAAGAAGATATTCTTAATACTAATATCGATATCCTGACTCCTGTGGAGGCTCTGATGAAACTTAATGAGATAAAAAAACTCCTAAGTAAAGTCTAAAGTCTAATGGCTAAAGTCATTGTCAAAATCATTGTCATTGTCAAAGTCATCGTCATCGTCATCGTTTTTTCGTATCTTTGCAAATTGTAAATTAACCTTATAACTTATAATATTATGAAAAAACTATTAATTATTTTAACAGTTGTTTGTCTTATCTTCCCTTCATGTAAGAAAACTCCTGTCATCACTCTTAGCGTAGATAAAAGTGAAATTTCAGCAAATGGAATTGACGTGGCTAAATTTAAAGTCATATGTAATGATGAGGATGACGTTACTAATGAGGCTCGTATCTTCTTCGCTGATACTAATAAAGAACTTACTAGTAAGACATTCTCTACAACAGAAGCCAAAACTTATACTTTCTACGCAACTTATGACGATGCGACATCTGGAAAGATTACTGTTAAGGCTGTAAATGTTAATGATGGTAACGGTGACGATGACGATGACAATGACAATGACAATGACGATGACAATGAAGTGATTGTGGTTGAATTGTCGGTTGATAAGACTTCTATTTTCGCTGATGGCGAAGATGCTGCTGTCTTTACAGTAAAAGCTGATGGCAATGTGTTGTCTGAAAATTATCAGGTTTTTAACGTTGCAGATAGCTCGCTCGTGGAGAATGGTTCCTTTGTTACAACAGAAGCTGGCAGTTATACTTTTGTCGCATTATATAATAAGGTGTACTCAAACGAAGTGACGATTGTAGCTGAGGCTGTAGAAACACCAGATCCAAAGACATATGCTCCTGGCGATTTGTATGATGTTAATGGAGTTAAAGGCGTTGTGTTCTATGTTGAAGAAGATGGCAAGAGCGGCATGATAATGTCGATGGATCAGGAATATTTACAATGGTCAACAGAATATGCGTGGGCAAACTGTTTGTCAAATAAAGGAGAATGGAATACAGAAGATATGTTGAAATTGGGAGCTGACAAATATCCTGCTGCTAAATGGTGTGTCGAACATGGCGAAGGTTGGTATATGCCATCTTCATATGAGATGAATCTGATGTGGAAAGCTGTAAGTGATGGTAAATTAGACTTTGACCCTGAGTTTGTGAAACTATATAACGATAAGTTAGAAGATCCTATCATAGAAGATTATTACTGGTCATCAAGTGAAATATCTGAAGATATGGCAGAAGTTGTAGTCTTTATTGATGATAGTGTGGTGTGCTTAGAACCTAAAAAGGATAGATTTTTCCATGTCAGAGCAGTTCGTAAATTTTAATTATTTTTGTTCTTATGAGAGGTTTTGTGATATTTTTTAACGATAATCCTTACCTTTTTTAGGATAATAAGACATTTTTGATGGTGAAAAGATATTGATAGATTAAAATCACGTTTTGTAAATATAGCAATATCAACAGATTAAAAATAATTTAAAAATAAATAAAAAAAAGTTAAAAAAATACTTGCGCGTAATATAAAAATGTGTATCTTTGCACCATCAAACAACGCGGAAATAGCTCAGTTGGTAGAGCACGACCTTGCCAAGGTCGGGGTCGCGAGTTCGAGTCTCGTTTTCCGCTCAAAGGAGTCCCGATAAAAATCGGGATTTTTTTTAGACAGGATAAGTGCCTGAGTGGCGGAATAGGTAGACGCGCCGGACTTAAAATCCTGTGCCCATTTCGGGCGTGCCGGTTCGATTCCGGCCTCAGGTACTAAACAAAAAAAGGTTGTCATTTCGACAACCTTTTTTCATTTTATCTGTTAGCTATCTTATATTCAATAATGATAGGCTTAGGCTCGCTCTTGTCAACCTTTACTTCAAAACGCCCAGTGATATTGCCTGAAGGTAAGAACTCTGGCATCTCGTTAGGTGTGGTGAAGAATAACTCTGTCACAGGACCCCACTCGTCATTGATGTTCTTAGCTGCTGCTATGGCAACACATGAGGTGTTAGGGTCGATCTGGAAGTCGGTGGTAAGCGTCTCATATTGGAACCAGCCTTCTGTTGGCATGAATGGATCGCTACATAAGTCTTCTTGATAACCTGCAACGTCGGCGTTATAGTTCTCAGCTAAATACACTCCAAATCTATAAGCGCTTGTCTGATCGTTAGGGGTGAAGGTGAGAAACTGTGAAGGAAGCAGCTCGAAACCCCAGTCCATCAACTCGTATGAGCCAAGTTCTATCTCAACCTTAGCAACACCATCACCGCCGTTAGAAACAGTCTTGAATTTATATACCGTATATGGCGCTACTGTGCCATCAACGTCCCATGGCTGAACAAAAACCTCATACTCTGTATTAGGTGTTTTGTCGGTCCATTGATGTGTCTCTGTTCCTGTAAACTCTAATCCCCAATCGGTGATCATCTCAGATAGGTTAGCCCATCCATAATATGAAGAGAACATCCCATACTGACTCTCGATGGAGCCGGCAGCACCAACCATAACATCGTATTTTGAAACATCAGAGTTAGGTGTGAATTTGATGGTGAAATCGTATAAGTTGTTTTCTATAACTTCTATGGCTACGTTAGGGTTGCCTACAATGTCTTCTGATGGAGTTGTAAACTGTGATCTCCTAAGATCGCATAAAATACCATATTCATCGAAACCTACGGTGACGATAGAATAAGTAGTATTATAACTTAGGCTGATGTCAATTGTTACGTCATCGAAGTCTTCGTAATAGACGGTGGAGATGTTTTCGTCGATATAATCTGCAAGGGTCTCGTCTGATATTGAAGATATCGAATTGGTAGGCATACATGTCAACTTAAATCCAGCACATGATGTTGTACGAGTAATATCTACTACTATAGAGTTTATAGTACTGTTGATAATGTTGACGTTGGCAGCAACGGCACCTGGTACAGAAGCGAAACTTATACTGTCGATGTTGTTGAAATTGTAAGTCTCAACTTCTTCGCCGATGTTGAAGTTGGCAATGAAATTCCCTTCTGATGTAGAGAAGGTAAGACTGTCTATCTTGTCGATAACGAAACCTTTTGTCTCGCTATCGTTATTGTGAAGCAGAAGTCTGTTGTAGTTGTTCTGAGCCAACAGACTTATGCCTGACAATAGTATAGTAAAGACTAATACTAGTCTTCTCATTGTTTGACGAATTTTGTTGTTGTTGAGCCGATATTGACGAAGTAGATACCAGCATTAAGATTAGAAACATCAACGGTCTCACCGTTCCAATTGTTATGTTGAGAGATGATAGAACCAGAGATGGAGTAGATACGTAAGTCTGAACCATATAGATTCTCTCCGCCGCTGATTACCAAAGTGCTCTTTGTTGGATTAGGTGCTACCATTATGCTTGCGTTATCAGCTAATAAAGATTCAACGCCAACGCCTTCGCCAAAGGTGAGCTTGTTGATGTCTGAATAGTTAAATGACTTGTTGTTGTTGTCATAACAGAATACATTAAGACCGTTAGCATCGAAAGTGATCTTCTGAATGTTGGCAAGGGCGATGTCCTTTGCTGGTGAATTGTTGAGATGTATTGTGATTACTTCTTCTGCTTTTACAGCGCTGAATGATAAGAATAATGCGCAGAGGATTAATATTTTTTTCATGGTAAATAATTGTTAATGGTTAATGATTATTTGCTTGTTAATTTTAATTGACCTTTTTGTTTAAATGTTGGTATTGTACCAGCTTGGTTTGTTTTGTCATTATTAAGTTGACGTGATGTTATTATTCCTGAGTTAGATTTTGCATCTACTGATTCTGGTGTAGTGAACTCTACCTCTGTTATAGGACCCCATTCACCGTTGATGTTTTTACCCGCTGCTAATGCGATACATCTTGTTTTAGGATCGATTTGGAAGTCTGTTGTTAATTCCTCGAAAAGGAACCAACCGACCACATTCATAGTATTCTCGCTGCATAAGTCTTGTTTGTAACCTTCTGGATCTTCATCATAGTATTCCTTAAGTGCAACGGTAACTCTGTAAGCACTTGTTTGGTCGTTAGGAGTGAAGGTGATGAACTGTGAAGGAAGCATCTCTCCATCCCAGTCAGTCAATTTATATTCACCTAATGTAATAGCTACTTCAGCAGTACCTTCACCACCGAGTGCTTGTGTGGATAGCTCGAATACCTGATGAGGTGCCATGTTACCTTGAGCGTCAAGAGCTTGGATGAATATCTCATACTCGGTATTAGGTTCCATCTGTGTCCATTGGTTTTCTGTTCTACCAGTGCGTTCAAGACCCCACATCATGATCATCTCTCCGATATTGGCGAAACCGAACCAAGGAGCGAATTGTTGATATTGTTGCTCAAGTGTTCCTTTGGCACCTGCCACTACATAATAACTTGATACGTCTGAGTTAGGCTCGAAAGCTACTGTGAAGTCATAGAGGTTAGCTTCAACTACGCTTGCCAAGACAAAAGGATTGCCTATGTATTCTCCTGCTTCTGTCTCGAAATCTACTCTATCAACATCGCAGAGTACGCCGTATTTGTCGTAACCTACTGTGAGAATAGAATATTCTGTGCCTGGCTGAAGCTCTACACCTGTCAGAATTGCCGACTCAAAGTCTTGATAATAAATATCAGATGTCGCAGCGTCGATATAAGAAGCAAGGTTGACGTCAGAATACTGAGCTATAACAACTGTTGCTTCTACGGCAATCTTAAATCCAACACATTCAGGTGTACGTGTTATAGAAAGTGTAATAGTGTCTGTGTTGAAGTCGATTAAGTTGACGTTGGCTGCTACTTCTCCTTCTACTGTAGCGAAAGTGAGGCTATCAACTCTGTCGATAATATAGCCTTTTGTGTTGTATCCTTCATGGATCAAAAGTCTGTTGATTTCAGCGTCGTTCTGTGCATATAATCCTATGCTGAACAGAAACATTGTTGCAAATAATAATAATTTTCTCATAGTTTTATAAATTTAATTGATAAATAAATAGCATTAATTATGCAGACTACAAATATAATATATTTATGTTAAATATTTGTGTATGGGGAGAACATTTTTTTACGAATTGTTATATGTATATTTTATACCTTTGCATAATGAATAAAATAAATTATTATGAGTAGTAAAATTTCTATATGGTATGAAGTCAAGAGTCATATTATCATTACGTTGGCTCTTTTTTTATCGGCTTTTGCATGGACTGGTTTCTTAATTCCTAACCAGATGTTAGGCGGTGGTGTTACAGGTCTGGCTACCATCGTTTATTGGGTCATGCATATTCCTACAGGTATCACGATATTTGTCTTAAATGCAATACTTATTGTGATCTCGTTTAAGTCGCTTGGTCGTCGTTTTGCATTAAGCACTATTTATTCTGTTGTCATGACATCTGTGATGTTTTATGTGTTACAAGACTATTTTGGCGACACTCCTTTGATTACCGATAGGTTCCTTTCTGTCGTACTTGGTGCTGGTCTGAATGGCGTGGCATGTGGACTAATCTTCTTAGAAGGTAGCAGCACAGGCGGAGTAGATATTATCGTCGTGATGATAAATAAATATCGTAACGTTACATTAGGTCGTCTGTCTTTATTTATCAATGTAGCTATAATATCATGTTCTTATTTTGTCTTCAACAACTTGGAACTTCTTATCTATAGTTATGTGGGTCTTATGATTACAAGTTATGCTATGGATCTTACCATGAATGGGAGTAAACAGTCGGTACAGATGTTTATCTTTTCTTCGAAGCCTCATGAGATTGCCGATATGGTGGGAGAGGAGGTGCATCGTGGTGTGACGATGATAAAAGGAACAGGATGGTATTCTAAGACCGAGTCTGACATCGTGATGGTGGTGGTTCGTAAGACTGAGTCGCAGCGTGTTATCAGGATAGTGAAACAGTTAGATCCTTCTGCTTTCGTCTCTGTCAATACCGTGATGGGTGTCTATGGTAAAGGCTTCGATGCTATGAAATCTAAATAAATATCTATCTCGATAAACAAAAGAGACGTCACAATGAAGTGACGTCTCTTTTTTTATTTAGGCAGATGTGTTATCAATGTGCTAAATTGATTTCAACTCTACGGTTCTTGGCTCTGCCTTCTGCAGTGTCGTTAGGTGCGATAGGCTTGCTTGAACCGTGGCCTTTAGCTACTATTCTGTTAGGGTTGATGCCCTGCTCTATGAGGTAGTCTTTAATGCTATCTACACGTTGTTGTGAGATCTTGTTGTTGATAGCGTCGCTACCTGTGTTGTCGGTATGACCATCGAGTTTAACCCAACAATCAGGATTGTCTTTCATGATTTGAGCCAACTGATCTAAGTAAGGATATGATTCTTGTGTCAGTTTAGCGCTACCTGATTGGAATCCTATGTTAGTAGCAAACTCGACTTTCTCATAGACTGGACATCCGTTGTTTTCTGCTGTTCCTGGTTCCTCTGGACATTCGTCTTCTTTATCTTGAATGCCGTCGCCATCGGTGTCAGGACATCCGTTAAATTGTGCTAATCCTGGTATGAGCGGACATTGGTCGAGTTGATCTGGTACGCTGTCGTTGTCGCTGTCGGGACATCCTTTGAACTCAATAGGACCAGCGATGTTAGGGCATTCGTCATCAATATCTCTGAGTCCGTCGCCGTCACTGTCTGGACAACCGTTAAAGGCTAATGGTCCTGCCAATTCAGGACAGTCGTCGTCAACGTCAGCGATACCGTCATTGTCGCTATCAGCCTCAGGACATCCTTCAAGTCTTGCTAAACCAAAGATGTTAGGACATTTATCGAGATGGTCTGGTATGCTGTCGCCATCAGTATCAGGACAACCGTTGAAAACAGCGAGACCAGCGATGTTAGGACATTCGTCGTTTCTGTCTTCTATACCATCGCCATCGCTGTCAGGACAACCGTTGAAGGCAGCGAGACCGAAAGTGTTAGGACATTCGTCGTCGCTATCTTTTATGCCGTCGCCGTCGCTGTCAGGACATCCGTTGAGGACTGCTATACCGTAAGTGTCTGGACAGAGGTCTTCTTTGTCAATAACACCGTCACCATCAGTATCTTCGTAAGGACATCCGAAGTTCTCCCATACACCATAAACGTCTCTACATTGGTCTTTCTTGTTAGATACTTTGTCGCCATCATCATCTCTTACTTTTTTATAAGGGATAGGTAACTTCAACATTGCTTGTACGTTGACACCTGCAATCTCTCTGGTGAATAAGGTGTTGAGCACGTTGTTAGAGCCAATCCAAAGTGGTCCGAGACGTAAGCCTGTTCCTAATGAGAAGCCACTTAATTGACTGTATTGTAATGGGAACGACATGCCAAACCATGCAGATTCATAACGAGGTGCTACGCTGATATTGTTATATGTGTGCACCTTTGAATATTTGTTGTCGCCTTGTCTTAAAGCGAAATATGGTGTTACGTTGATGTAGAAGTTCTTGGCTATATTGTAATCTAATTGTAATGAGATTGACGTTGGCAACGACATTCTGTAGATGTCGTCTCCTTCGTTGATGGTGAATAGGTCTTTATTGGCTTCCAACACATTAAACAGCTCATCTGGTCCTTGTATCTTCTCAAACATCGTCATGTCAACATCGCCATTGATGACGAAGTCGTGGCTGTGTGACCATCTCTGGAACTTCACAAAGCCTAAGTCCTTCACAGAGAGACCTACCCTTAACTTATATTTATTTTCATTCTTTCTTTCAAGGTTTGTCTCGCCATCCATGTCGTAGAGATGGTCTTCATAGTCTGGTCTCCATTCCCATACTATACCGAAGTCGAAGCCCATGCTGAATTTACCTTTGAGATGGTCGGTGTCAAAACTGCCGTCTGTTATCATACGTCCGATATTGTCGGAGATACCGTAGTTGATATGTGTGTTGTTGAATGAAGCAGTGTCATCACTGATTCTGATAGCATCGAGATTTTCTATGTTGGCATATGCTGAAGCGTGGCCTTGTATTAACTTCATGTTGATACCGCCTTTGATGACATGATGATCTGTCTTAAGTAACACGCCTGCTAATGTCAACCCGTATTCCGACCATACGCTGGAGGTGACGCGTATATCGCTACCTGTGAAGCGTTCGTTGAATGGGATAGGTGTCTCGTCGAGGTTATAAAACATATTGACAAAATCTTCGTTAAGGTTGTCAACATTAAGATATTGTCTCACTCCTGCTGTAAATCCTATGGCGATACGAGGATTTATGGTGACCATGAAATTCATGATGTCGAGACGTAGATCTTGATAGACGTATTTGTCTTTGCCATTTTGAGGAAGAAGTCCTAATATCTGGCTTTTTACGTCGTAATCGCTTATGTTACGGTAGTCGAGGAGATAGTCTCTGTTACCGTAAAGGTAATTGTTATAAACGTTTACTGATAATCCCATCAGCGTCATGTCGAACTTATATCGTGAGTCGGCTATCGATGCTGGGTTGATGTGGACGCCAGTAACTCCTGCGTAGTTGTCGTTGACAAAAGGCAGGAAGTCTTGTGCCTTGACGATCGTGACATTTAGAATGATGATCGTGGTGAAAATTAACTTGGTAAAAATATGTTTCATAATTATAATGTATAAAAAATGTAGAGACGTCATAATCATGACGTCTCTATGGTATTGATTTTAATCTATTATTTTATTCCGAGAGCTTTTTTGATTTTCTTTGGAAGAGCGTCTTTGTGAACTACGATGTTCATAGTCTTGTAACGTACAAAGGCTTCTGATGCGTAGAATTTACCATCGTATTTTCCTATCTCACCCCATGAGTTCTTTACGATGAAGTAGTTGTTGCCAAGCTGGTCTTTTGCTTTACCGTAGATGATCATGCCGTGGTCGTCGCCTGTCTCGTAGTTGTCATATGCTACTTGGCGTTCTTCTTGTGTCACCCAACGTTGTGGTGTTGGTTGTGAGTAGGCTTCTTTAGCTCTTTCTTCTGCGCTCAATCCAACCCAACGTGATTTGTCGGTGCCAGCGTCGTTGTTGTCTTTAGCTTCTAAGTCAGGAAGGACAACGATACCGAGTTTGTCGCCTCTTAAGAAACCTCTTTCACTTACGTCTGAACCCCATGCGATAGGGTAGCCGTTGTCGATAGCGTAGTTCATCACTTCCATGAACTCATCGATAGGAAGGTTGTAAGCTGTGCTCCAACGCCAGTTGTCTTGTACCTCGATGATGAAGTCTTCATAGAATGGATGGTGGCTGAATGATGTTAAGTTGACATAGTCGTCTGGATTGAAACCTGTTGACTCTGCAAATGATTTTGGAGTGTATTCTTTGCCTTCATAAACGAATGTCTCTGGACGTTCACCGATGTAAGCGTCTAAGATACCTGCCAAAGCTTCTTGCCATAATGGTGTTCCTTCTGGGCTTACTTGGAGTTTTCTGTTCTTCACGATGCCTTCAACGAATGGGTCGCATACGCTTGAGAACTCAGAGAAGTCTGATAACTCATCACCGTGTTTTACACCTGCTGGTAATTCTGCGTCTGGCACTAAACCATAATGTTTGATGCCGTAAAGTACGTCGTAGAATGAGCCACCTTGTGAGAAGGAGATGTCACCGTGTGTACGTACTGTTGCCTTAGCGCGGTCCATGTATGTGTTCCATACTATGAACATCTCTGAGAAGTCGTATTCTGGCTTGCCCATACGTAATAACTCAGCTTCAACGAATGATAATGTTGAATAGCACCAGCATGTGCCAGCAGCGTTCTGGTCTTTCATTGATGTGATAGGAAGAACGGTCTCTTCTGTGAAGATCCAACCTTCTTCTTGTGGAGCTTGTTCTGCTTCTTGTGCGTTTGCAACGAATGGCATGACAAATGCCACGGCTGTTGCTGCTAAGAATTTTCTAAAGTTCATGTTTCTGTAATTTTGTTTGTTAATAAAGATTTAAATAAATTTCATTTCAATAATCTCACAAAGATACAAAAAAATATCTTATCTCTGTTAATGTCTCGTAAAATAAAAAAACCGCCACTCTTACGAATGACGGTTCTGTGATTTATTGTAGTGTCAATTAGTGTGTGACAACCATTTTCTGTGTTGTACTTGCACCGTTGTTTTGTTCTACAGTAATGAAATAAACACCTGTGTTGTAACTTGAAGTGCTGATGCTTGTGGTGTTACCTTTAGCTTCAACTCTTTCTACTAATGCGCCGAGGCAGTTATATACACTGATGGTGTTGATGTCTTCTCCAGAAACTCTTACATAGTCTCTTGCTGGGTTAGGATAGATGCTGAATGTGTTCTCTGCTTGTGCTGTCTCTTCAACACCGATTGTTGTACCATCTATCTTAACAACAGGAACTGAAGTCTTATCGTCTGCATACACTGCAACAACACTGATAACATTTACTTCGTTAGCTGTGATATTGTGTGATAACTCAGTTGTTTTCTCAGCTATCAAAGTACCATTGTTATAAACGTTGTAACCTTCTGGTGTGCCTTGTTCTGGAGCTTCGAAGGTAATACTTAAATTGCCGTTTTCAACATTTAACTCTAAGTTTTGAACAGGATAGCAGTGGTCTGTATATTCGTATGCGTAGTGGCTGTTGAATACTTCACCTGTTTCTAAGTTTTGTAACCATAATGCTACTTCTAAATCGTTGATGTCTTGCATCTTTGTTGTTGACATATCGTGAGTGAATGTCAAACGTTGATATTCACCTGCTTTTATGTTTAATGCTGTACCTGTTGCACCGCTTAACATCTTAAGTAAGATATGACGGAACTCTCTTTCACCATTAGCACCATTCTTTTCGATAAGTTTTTCATTTACTGTAACGAAAGCTCTAACATTACTCATATCAGCGAATGACATGAAGTCTGCTGTTACGTTGAGAGTGTTACCGTCAATGTTGAAAGCGCCTCTTATGTCAGCTAAAGCTGGAGTGTTATATCTGCTATCTAATGTTGATTGGTTGATAGGAGTACCTTTATCCATACCATCTGTAAATATTGCAGGAACACCTGAAACTTGGTAGTATTGAACTCTTGTGTTGCTTTCTGTGATGTAGTGGCTGTCTGTTGGTGTTGGCCAGCTTGTTGCATATTTTACATAGGTGTATTTGCCAGGGTTGTTGTTTGTGAGGGTCTTCATTGAAGCGTTGACGCTTACACATGGAGGACATGATGAACTTGAGAAGTGTTCTATCATAGGTATTCTTTGTGTAGTACCCATAGCGATACTTACCTGTTTCTCTAAGCTGTTGTCAGCTTCATTTTCGTCTTGCTGATTGTTGACGGTGCTGATGTTGACTGTGAGTTTCAATGGGTCAAATTTAGTAATATTTGTGGCTTCGTTGAAAGTGAGGGTCTTGGTTGTGAAAGGAGCCATGTATGTGGTGAAGTCTTGTGTCACTTCTTCATAGCCTTCATATTGGTATGTTGCTGTGAATGCTGTGATAGCTTTGGAACCGTTGTTTTTTACAGTGAAAGAAGCACTATTCTCACCTAAGCCTATGATATCGGATGTGGTGATTTCGGTAACAGCGATGTCGTAGTTCTTTTGTACTAAAGCTCTGATGTCGTCGAAAGCCCATATCCATAAGTATGTGCTGTTATTGACATATGAGTCACCTTCAATATAAACACAGAATTTAATGCTGCTTTCGTCCATCTCTTCTGGGATAGATACTGTCTGACGTATCTCGCCACCTCCATCGCCATTGAAATTTTGTGACCATAAGTCTGTCCATGTAGAGCCACTGTCATCAGAAACAGCAATAGCTACTTTGAAAGCTGTTGATGTTGAATAAAGATGCTTGAATGAGAATAAGAACTCACCTATGCCTGTGAGGTCACATGTAGGAGAGATGATACGTGCTGCTCCATCGAAATCTGGAAGTCCAACTTGTTGTGCTGAACCTGCTATAGCTACTTCGTTAGGAGAACCGCCGCAGAAGTTAGAGCCGTTGATGATCATACTGTTCTTGCCTTCGCCACCAAAACTCCATCCTGAAGGAAGACTGCTTCCATCAAAAGTTTGGTCTAAGAAGACTTGTGCATTAACTGCTAACGTGAGCATCAATGCAAATAATAATGATAATGATTTTTTCATAGTTTGATAATTTAAATTTTTCGTTCGCAAATATAAAATTTTTTTATGAGATATTTGTCGTTATTTTTTGATAAATTTCTTAGTGATATTTCCTCTATCCGTAATGATATTTATGAAATAAATTCCTGGCTTAAGAGAGGACATTGACACTGACATTGACACTGACATTGACACTGACATTGACACTGACTTGGTGACTTGGTGACTTGGAGACTTGGAGACTCTACAACCTCTTGCATCATAGATTGCAATCTCATTGATATTCTCTTTTGTCTCGATATAGAGGATGTCGTCAACAGGGTTAGGGTAGATGTTGAATGAAGTCTTAATCTCTTCAATGCCATCTTCATTGTCATCGTCAGATGTCCTTACTATGCTAACGGCTTGCATGTCGTCGTATAATGTCTCTAACTTCACTATGTAATATTCTCCTACATTGTCGAATGTATAAGATGTCTCTGTAGTGTTATACTTCACTAATTGGTTGTTGACATAAAGGTTGTAGCCTTTAGGATTTGATGATGGATTCTCCCATGTGATGTCGAGTTTATCACCGTTCTTAGCGATTTGAAGGTTTTCTGCAGGATATGGGTGCTCGCTATATTCATAGGCGAAGTTGCTGTTATAGATCTCTCTGTCGCCTAAGTTTTGCAACCATAAAGCTACTTCCAAATCGTCGGTTTCTTCCATGTGGGTGTTCGACATGTCGTAGCTAAACTCCATGCGTTTGTATTCACCTGCTTTGAGTGATATTTTAGTGCCTTCTGTTCCGCCGAGCATCTTCATCATGATGTGATGCCATTCTGTCTCATCGGTGGTGCCGTAGTTTAGTTCTGTGGTTTTCTCATTGACGACGACGAAAGCGTTTACATTGTCGATGTCTTTATACGACATGAAGTCGGCTATCACATTGATGTTGTTACCTTCCATGGTGAAAGAGCCTTTTATATCTACATAAGCAGGTGCTGCTAATCTCTCGTTAAGGTCTGTTTGTGAGATCGGCGTTCCCATATCGCGTGCGTCGAAGAATATGGATGGCACTCCTATCACAGAATAGAAATACACTCTCTCATCTACTTCTGCTGTGTGGTAAGGGTCGCCTGGTGAAGGCCAATCGACAGGGTATTTTACGTAAGTGTATTTGTCTTGGTTGAGATGTGTGAGCTGCAACATGGCAGCGTTGACGGTAGGACAGTTGGGGCATGTCGATGCAGAGAAATGTTCTATCATAGGTTTTCTGTCAACCAATCCCAATACAACGTTGAGTTTTTTCTCGAGTGCGTTGTTGTTGATATAGTTGTCTTCTTCTCCGTTGATAGATAATATCTCTACTGTTAGATTGTATGTTCCAGGAGGAATGACAGCTGCTGTGTTGAAGGTGAACTTTTCCGACTTTAAAGTCTCTATGTTTGTGTTGAAGGTCTGCGTCACCGAACCAATACCTTCAATCTCGTATCTTGCCTCGAAGGTGTTTACTGTTACCACGCCTTCGTTTTGTATGGTGAAGCTGATGTCGGTGTTGCCAGCGTTGAGGTTTTCTTCAACATCGATGCTGAGTAGGTTGATGTCGTGATTATCTTGTGTGAGTACCATGAAGTCGTCGAAGTGCCATCCGCTGATGGTGTTCGATTCTCCTTCAAAGAAGAGACAGAATCTCACGTTAGCTTTTCCCATGTCGGGAGTGCTGATGGTCTCGTTGATCTCATATGCTCCTGTCGTGGAATATGCTTGTGACCATGCTACGTTCCATGTGGCGCCGTCGTCGGAGGTGGTGGCTACACCTATGGTGTTTTCTCCATTATGCGCATTGAGGAAGTGCTTCAAAGAGAGATAGGCTTCTGTGACATTAGTCATATCGACAGCATGTGTCATAAAACGTGAGGTGCCAATAAACTTAGGCGTCCAGTCGAAGTATAACTCGTTAGGCTCGCCGCCAGCAAGCATATTCTCAGATATTTCCCAATTGTTTTGTCCGCCACCTTTCACCTCCCATCCTTCAGGGAAGTCGATGGTGTTGAATGACTCGTTGATAAAGACAGTTCTCTTCTGCGCAAAGATTGTCGTTGCACAGAAAAGAACTAATGCTAATAATACTCCCTTATTCATAGTTTTTTATTTTTTAATGAACTTATCAGTCAACACAGTGTCGCCACAATTTATCTTTACGAAATAGACACCAGGCTTAAGAGAAGACACTGATATTGACAATGACTCAGACATTGACAATGACTCTGACTTGGAGACTTGGAGACTTGTTGACTCGGAGACTTTACTGCCTTTCACATCGTAGATTACAATCTCTTCGATGTTTTCGTTTGTCTCGATATAGAGGATGTCGTCAACAGGGTTAGGGTAGATGTTGACTTTGTTTTCTAACTCCTCGATGCCTATACCTTTGATGATGAGTTTGTATGTTTCTGAGAAGTCCGATTCTCCGTTTTCACAAATAGTGACTACGTTGATGTCGTAAGAGCCTTCTTGGTCGGATCCTACGATATAAGCTGTTGAGCTTGAATAACCGAACAATTCGCCGTTGACGTAAAATGCGTAATATTCTGCTCCTGTCACAGCGTTCCATGTGACGGTGGCCTTGAATTTGTATTCGTAGTCAGGAGCATCTTCTACAATCTCAGCAGAGATGTTGGTAGGAGCGTTGCATGGTAGTTCTCCTGCGTGAGCGCAACTTTCTTGTGAGAATGTTGACATTACGTTGTCGGCATATACGCTTCTTACAGCGTAGCAATAAGTCACTCCAAGTTCTATGTCGTTGTCGGTGTATGATGTGGCGTTGACATCAGTAAGGAAGTTGTTGTTACGATATAATTTGTAAGATACTGCGTCGTTGACGGCGTCCCATGTTACGGTGATGTTACCTTCGTCTTCATTGCCAGTAGCAGTCACGTTTTCAGGAGCGAATGTCTCAACAGATTTCATATTTGTTATTCCGATGGAATATATATTGTTTTCATAGACAGCCACCACTTCCACAAAATGTATCTCTTCTGTTGTGCTTGCAGAATATGAGTTGTTAGTTGTGTTTTCTGCTACTAAGTTATTGTTGATATATACGTTATATCCTATTGGTGTTCCTTGTTCTGGAGCGTCCCAGCTTATCACAGTGTTAGTGCCTTCGTTGTTTACTTGAAGGTTTTGTGCTGGATAAGGATGTTGCATATATTCATGTAAGAAACTGCTGTTATGTATTTCTTTAGACTCGTAGTTTTGTACCCATACAGATACTTCGAGGTCGTCTATCTCTTCCATGAATGTAGTTGACATATCGTGTGAGAACTCGAAGCGTTGATATTCTCCTGCTTTAAAACTTGTCTCGATGCCATCGTCGTCGCCTAACATCTTCATCAGTATATGATGGAACTCTGTTGCTCCGTTAGTGCCGATGTTTTCTGTGGTGGTCTTTTCATTTACGCTTAAAAAGACTTTTACATCAGGCATGTCGATATATGATATGATGTCGGCTGTGACTTTGATGATATTGTTATCTGTTTCAAAAGCACCGACGATATTTAAATATGATGTGGCGTTGAGTCTGTTGTTTAGTTCTTCTTGTGATACTGATGAATATTGAGTCTGTCCGTCTAATGCTATCACTGGTACGATGTAGGCTTCGTAATACATTGCTCTTGTGTCGCATTCATCGGTGGTGTAAGGGTCACCTGCGCCAGGCCAGGCGACAGGGAACTTAGTGTAAGTGTATTTGCCTTCATTGTCGTGAGTGAGTCCCATCATCTCATTGTCAACTTGAACGCAAGGACCGCATGTGGAGCTGGAGAAGTGTTCTATCATAGGTGTCCTTGCAACAGTCTTGATATAAGTCTTGACATCTTTTGTAATGTTGATATTGTCGTTGACAGTCACGCCGTTAACGGATAATATGTCTATTGTTATGGTGAAAGTTCCTGGTGTTAGGTTGGCTTTTGTTGTGAATGTGAATTGTCCGTTGCCAGCAGGAGTGAGGTTTGTTTGGAACGTCTCGGTGACAGCGTCGCTGTCGTTGATCATATATCGTGCTTCGAAAGATGATATCGCTGTAGTACCTGTGTTGTTGACGGTGAACTTGATGTCGGTAGCTCCTGAAGGAACGATGCTTTCAACGTCGATGTTTGAGAGTTGTAACGATGCTTCTCCCTCTTCGCCTCCTCCTTGTGTGAAGATGCGGATGTCATCGAAATACCAATTGTCGATGTTGTATGTGTTGCCTTCAAAGAAAAGACAGAATAGCACATTGCTTTTGCCCATATCGGCAGTGCTTATAGTCGCATCGATCTGATGTTGCCCCGATGCAGAGTATGTCTGTGACCATGCTGTGTTCCACGTTGCTCCATCATCTGATGAGGTGGCGATACCTATGGTGCTGCTCTGTTGGTAGTTGGCGAGATAATGTTTGAAAGAGATACCTGCCTCGCTAACACCTGTCATGTCGGCTGATGCCATGACGAGATGTATGCCACTCGTTATAAATGGACTGCTCTTGAGATGTAGCTCGTTGGGATCACCGCCAGCGTTGTTGCTGGTCTTGATGCTGAAGTTATCAGATCCTTCTCCTGTGAAATACCAGCCCTCTGGCATGTTAGGAGTGTTGAACGATTCGTTGACGATAAATGCTCTGCTCTGAGCAAAGACTATGATGTTAAACATTAACATCAATGCTAAAAGTAAATTTCTTTTCATTACAATAATGATATTAATTCGGTAAAATATTTTAAGTTGCAAATATATATCTTTAATTTGAACAAAAGTGCTTTTTTTTTTGAAAGATGTGGAGATTATTTAGTAAACTGTTTTACTTTTTTTTATCTTTGCAAATCATTAAAAAATGGAATATGTTTAAACCTACGGAATATCAGATTAAATCTGTTGCAACAGGCAATATCTGCGGAGATAGCGGATGGTTGCTTGATTTTAAAGGCGAAGAGAAGCCGAGTCTTATCAGAGCGTTATATAAGAAGAAACAGTTAGAGGTCAAGGAAGAACATGAGGGTCTTTATTGTTATGCCGATTGGCTTCCTATAAAACGTCTCTTGAAATGTGATGCCAAGCCTATCACTTATAAGAGTGAGGCTTTAGCAGAGAAGTTAGGACTTAAGAACTTATATATTACTTTCAACGGATACTTCCCAGAAAAAGGTGCTACGATGCGCACTTGTTCTTTCAAAGAGACAGAGGCGTATTCTATATGCGCTCGTCTCAGCGAGGAGAAGAAAGATGATGTTATAGTTGTCTCTTCTGCTGGTAACACAGCTCGCGCCTTTGCACAGGTGTGTTCGGATAATAATATAAAGTTGTTACTGACAATTCCTGAGGATAACTTAGATGCGCTTTGGTTTGAGAAGCCTCTTAATCCTTGTGTGAAAGTGTTAGCTACTAAGTCGGGTAGCGACTACTTCGATGCAATAAATCTCGGTAATATAGTGTGCGAGTTAGATGGCTTCTTCGCCGAAGGTGGCGCTAAGAACATAGCTCGTCGCGATGGAATGGCAACGACGATGTTGTCGGCTACCACGTTCATAGGTCGCATCCCTGACTATTACTTCCAGGCTGTAGGTAGTGGAACGGGAGCTATCGCTGCATGGGAGGCTAACTTACGTTTCTTAGAAGATGGCCGCTATGGTAACCATAAGGCTAAGATTTATGTCTCTCAAAACCATCCTTTCGTTCCTATGTATGATGCTTGGAAAGCCGACTCTCGCGAGATGCTTCCTTATGACAACGACCAAGCTCGTCACGATGCTAACTCCGTCATAGCTAAAGTCCTCACCAATCGTAAACCTCCTTATTCAATAGCAGGTGGTCTTTATGATGCAATGAAAGATACCAACGGCGATTTCTTCGCTGTCACTAATGAAGAGGCAGAAAAGGCTGGAAAATTGTTTGAAGAGTTAGAAGGCATCGACATCAACCCGGCAGCTGCTGTGGCAACAGCATCTCTGATACAGGCTATCGAGAATAATCAAGTGGAACGCGACGCCGTCATCATGCTTAACATCACAGGTGGAGGTGAGAAACGCTTCAAAGAGAATAAAGAGATCTTCTATCTTAAACCATCACATATCTTCGACATCAATGCTGATAAGGAAGAGATAAAAGAGTTTGTGAGGAGAATGTATTGTTGACAATTGACAATTAACAGTTTACAATTAATAATTAAGAGCTGCCATGAAATCATAGCAGCTCTTTTTGTTGTACATTATCTTAATTATACATTGTTAATTGTACATTGTTCATTTCTCTATAAATGCGATAGTCTCGCCTTTCTCAACAAGTTTGCCTTGTGGAGCGACAGCTTCAACGATCTTACCTGGCCAAAGAGCAACGACTGGCTCTTGTCCGTAAGGTGCTTGTATCTGAGCGATGATGTCACCTTCTTTATATGTCGTGCCAACAGCTGGTGTTGTTGACTTGTCGTTGAAGTCGATGTCCCAAAGTATTCTTCCGCCAACAGGAGCCACAACAGGTTCTGCGTTAGGATGACGTAATGCTCTCAAGTCTGGAATCTTGACGTCGGCGCCGCCTTGTGAGAACTTGGCTTTCATCTTCTCTTCTAACTCTTGGTTGAAACGACGTTTAGCCTCACCTGATTTATATTCACGATATTGTTTCTCGTGCATTGCA
>SUWU01000025.1 GCA_015061295.1 Lentimicrobiaceae bacterium | reverse complement strand
TGCGCCACTCTCATATCCCCGAAAGGATATTTACCGTTCGACTTGCATGTATTAGGCCTGCCGCTAGCGTTCATCCTGAGCCAGGATCAAACTCTTCTTTGTAATTTGTATTTCTTTCTTCTTTTTTCTGTCTTGACTCGGATTTATTCAGAATTGATAAGGTTTTTTACACTTACCTTTCAGACTTTAACTTGGATCATTCTCTCAAAGAACTTCAACTTTAAAAACATCCGTTTTTGTTGTTGAATTGGATTGCAAAGATACGGACTTTTTTCTTTTATACAAGAAAAAAATGATTTTTTTAAAAAAATTTTTTTATTATTGTTAATCAATGTATTATACAAGTTTTTTATCGTAAAAAATGTAATTAATAATGGATATTAGCACATTTTTAAGCATTTAAAAGACTAAAAAATACCATTTTTTCTGTAATTTCTAATTTTGTTATGTTGGTTAGTGTGAAATTTATTAATATTTTTTCTGCCTCTTTTTTGCTTATTTTGGTTTTATCTATAAATTCTGCTAATGTTATTTTGTCATTTTCGTTTAAATATTTTAATAAAAAGATTTCGGGCTCTGTGAATGTTAATTTTATATTTTGTTTATTGTTTTGATATTTCCATATTTTTAATAAAATACTATTTGCTACAATATTTTGATCTTTTACGCGGATATATACTTTATATTTGTTGCAGTGGTCAGGAGCTCTGTGTTTATGGTATTTACTTTTTGGCACCAATATTTCTAATATTTTTTTACCGTTAACGTTCCATTCTTTTGCTTGAAAATTTACTTGGGGTTGACAATATAAGTCGGCAGCTGTTTGAATCATATATTTTTCTTCTTCACTTTTTATCCCGAATATACTGCCGTTATCTTTTACACCTATTAATATACGTCCTCCATCAGTATTTGCAAATGCAACTAAGGTTCTTGCTATTTTTTTGCTGTCTGATATTTTGAATTTAAAATCCAGCATTTGGTGTTCTCCTTGTTCTATTAATTTTTGGATGTATGTAGGCATTTTCTTTTATCGTTAAATAGGGTGCAAAAATACTCTAAATATGTAAATGGAATTGTTATGGAATAAAAAAATATTACCCATATTAATAAGGTGTATGGTTATGGGTTTTTTTATAACAAAAAAAATAGGGTGGGGTATATATGATATGAAAAGGATTTTAAGCGATTAGAGAAGAGATGTTTTATGGAGCTATATAAATCATTATTTATGATGAGATATTGCCGCAAATTAGTTTTTTACATAAATAAAGCCATATATTACAAATGTGAATTAAAATCAATGAGTAAAATATAAGATGATAAATATCAATAATATACATAATATTACAAATGTAATTTACACATGTAAAATTTAAGGTGTTATAATAACATGTGTAAAAATTATCATAAATTAATATTTTTTATTATAATTTATTAAAATATAGTATATTATCTTAATTTATATTAATAAATACTTTAAAAATATAGTAAAAAATAAAGATTTTAAATGTAAAATGTAAATTTTATTTAAATAATTGTTAAATAAATTATTAAATAAGGTTAATTTCAAAAAATAATTAAGTTTTTTAATAAAGGAATCATTTTTACAAATGTTAATGAATTAATTATTACATTTGTAAGAAAAATCTTTTTACTTTTGTAAAATATTTAACCTTGAAAAATGAAATTTTAAAAGGGGAATATGTTAGTTATTTACAGTTAATGTGTTTTTGAAATGAATGATAAATTTGAAATGATTAAGGATAGAATAGCTCATATATTAAGAGCGAAAAATTTAACAGCGACACAATTTGCTGAGATAATGCAGATACAACCATCTAATGTGTCACATATTCTTAATGGTAGAAATAAACCCAGTTTAGATTTTATTGTAAAGCTTAAAGAGGTTTTTCCCGAATATAGTTTTGACTGGATTATTATGGGTAAAAAGCCAATTACAACAAATGAACCTAATCTGTTTTCAAAAGAAATCGATTTTAATGTTAAACAAGAGGATAATACTTCAGATGATGTACTGAATGAGTATAATCGGTCGGATTTTAATGTATTACAATTAGAACAGAAACAAACAGTTATAAGTAATATTGAATCTCTAAATGAAAAAGATAAGCTTAAACAGATCATATATGTATATAGTGATCGTACGTTTGAAGTTTATAATGTTAGAAAGTGATAATTGAACATATAAATAATATCCAAACTTTTTATCTAAAGATATTTTTGAACATTTTTTTTATTATCTTTGTTGTCTTAAAAAGTTATAGTTTTTTATGTTTAATACTTTGATGTTCAAAGAATTATCTGACGTAATAAGAAATAGTTCTAAGGTAGTCATCATTTCTCATGCGAACCCAGATGGAGATGCGATGGGTTCTTCTTTGGGTTTGTATTTTTTTTTGAAGAAGTTAGGTATAGCGGCAAAGATAATTGTACCTAATGATTATCCTATGTTTTTAGCGTGGATGCCCTCAATAGATGATGTTGTTATTTATGACAAAAATACAACATTGGCATATGAAGTGTTGAATGAGGCTGATTTGTTCTGTTATTTGGACTTTAATACAGAATCAAGAACAGGTTTGATGCATAATGATTTATGTCATTTTAGTAAAACATCAAAGGTGCTGATAGATCATCATATTGGAGCAGATTTCTCAAAATTTGAGGCTGTAATATCTGAAACAAATATTTCAAGTACATCTCAATTAGTCGCTGAATTTATTAAGTATCATGGGTTTAATGACTATTTGGATAAAGATATTGCTACTTGTTTGATGGTAGGTATTGTTACGGATACGGGGTCTTTTGCTCATTCTGTAGATATGACAACATTTAATATCTGTGGAGAATTATTGTCAACATCAATCGATTATAAACAAATTCATCAAAACATCTTTGATAATTCATCGGAAAATAGGTTGCGTCTGCTAGGATTTTTGATTAAGGATAGAATGACTGTCCTAAATGAATATAATACCGCTTATATATATGCTTCAAAATCTGATTTGGAAGATTATAAATACCAAGTAGGTGATACTGAGGGTGTTGTTAATTATCCATTGTCAATAAGTAATATTAGAATGTCTGTGCTTATTACGGAACGACAGGGGGCTATTAGATTATCGTTTCGTTCTAAAGGTACTTTTTCTGTCAATGATTTGGCTAAGAAGCATTTTAATGGCGGTGGACATTTAAATGCAGCAGGTGGAACATTGACAAATTGCACGTTAGAACAGGCTATTGATAAATTATTATCAATCTTGCCTGAATATCAAAAAATGTTAACAGAATGAGAAGTGTTTGTTATATATTATCTTTATTCCTTTTGTTGATTTCATGTTCTAATGAAAAAAATAAGAATCAGGAACAGATGAATTATATTGACAAACAACAAATTAAAGATGTTCTCGAAGATTTTAATCGTCAGTTGCTTATTCAAGAAGCTAAAATGATAGATGATTATGTCGATAAACAAGATTTAGATTTTGTTAAAACAGGAACAGGGCTGCGATATGCTATAATATCTCAAAATGAGGGAGAGTTGATAAAGACAGGTGATATGGTAACTATAGAGTATGAAATATCTTCCTTGAATGGAGATGTATATTATTCCTCTAAAAATGAAGGAAATAAGTCGTTTATAGTTGGTAGAGGTGGTGTTGAAAGCGGTGTGGAAGAAGCAATAATAAAACTTCATGTAAATGACACTGCAATATTAATAATTCCTTCACATTTAGCTCATGGCTTGGTAGGCGATGGAAAAAAAATACCAGCGAAGTCAACGTTGTTATATAAATTGAAAGTAATTGAAAATAAAATTAATAATTAACAAAAATAATTGTCATGAAGAAAATCTTTTTAATACCATTGTTTTTAGGTGTTTTGTTAACATCATGTAATAGTAAAGTAGATAATCCATATGTTGGTTATGATAAAACAGAAACGGGCTTATACTATAAATTTTATAATAAAAATGAAGGTGTTACACCTAAGATTATGGATGTTATGGATGTTTATATATCCTGTGTTGTTAATGATACTTTGGTGATTATGCCTAAGAATAGAAATCTTATCCAATTAGGGGAGTCTATGTTTAAAGGTGATATTTATGAGGGATTGGCAATGATGACTATTGGAGATACTGCTTCGTTTATAGTTCGCACAGATTCAACTTTTTATACTTTGTTTAACTCACCATTACTTCCTAAGAATATAGGTGTTGATGATATTATGAAGTTTGAAGTGAAACTTAATGATTTTTATCCAGAGTCAGAATTGTCGATGAAGCAAATAGGTTATATAAAAGAGGCTTATCCACAAGAAACAATTAAAGCAAAAAATGATTTAGATAAATATCTGAAGGATAATAATATAAATGTAACTCCAACAGAAACAGGTCTTTATTATGTTAAGATAAAAGATGGTAATGGAGAAAGACCTCAAAATGGGACAGAGGTGAAAGTTCATTATACAGGAAAGTTGTTAGATGGAACAGTCTTCGACTCCTCTCTCGATAGAGAACCGTTCCAATTTGAACTGGGATTAGGACAAGTTATAAGAGGCTGGGATGAAGGAATTCAATTGATGTCAAAAGGTGAAAAAGGTGTTCTGTATATTCCTTTCTATCTTGCTTATGTTGATAGACAAGCTGGAATAATTCCTCCATTCTCGAATTTGATATTTGAAGTTGAACTTCTTGACTTTTAATTCTATATGAATAAGTCGTTGGTGTTGACAGTCTTGTCTTTATTTGTGTTTCTATCTTGTGATGATAATGCTAATAAAAGTAAGATAGATGCTCAAGTTAAAAAAAATGAACCATTATATTTAAGTGAGAAAACAACATCGTCAGTGTTGTCTAAACCTGTAAATGATGAAGACTATTCCGACTTTATGAGGACGCCTAACGGTCTTCTTTATAAATTTTACGTAATAAATGAAGGCGTGACGTTAACCAACGATGATGTTGTTGAGATAAAGATGAATTATTTTCTAAATGATTCATTGTTGTTCTCATCTCAGAATTTTCCTAAGAGATTTGATATGCCTGTGGAATCGTCTGTGTTTAAAGGCGATTTCTATGAAGGTCTTTCAATGATGCACGTCGGTGATTCTGCATCCTTTGTCGTTAGAGCTGATTCAACATATATAAAATTATGGAAGAAACCAGCGATAGGTGTAGATGCAAATGATGTTGTTAGATTCGATATTGCTATTGTATCAAAAGAGGATAGAGATGTCTTCTCTCAAAGAGTGTATGCTAAAAAAAGAGCACAAGCAGAGGCTTCACGAAACGACTTACAAGTTTACATACACGATAACAATATCGTTGAAAAGCCACGTCCATCAGGATTGATAGTAGAAACTATCATAGAAGGATATGGAGAGAAGGCAACCTCTGGTGACGTCGTAAGAGTTCATTATACAGCAGAACTGTTAGATGGAACTCTATATAAGTCAACAAGAAGTAATAATATTCCAGAGATTTTATCGTTACGAGATTTTCCAAATACTCATCCGAGAGGTCTTAGTGAGGCTATCCATCAGATGCGAGAAGGTGAAGTGGCTAAAGTGATTATTCCTTCACACCTCGCTTTTGGTCAACAAGAGGTATATAATCTTCCTCCTTTTGCAAATTTTGTATATGAGATTGAACTGTTGGAAATAATGAAAATAAATAAGTGATAAAACATATTTGATGTGTTAATGTTAATATTAAAAAATATTTTTATGAAAAGATTATCTTTAATACTTGTTGTTGCTTCTTTAGTATTATGTCTTTTCTCATGTAAAAATGAGTATAAGAATGTTGATGGTGCAATGATGAAATTTTATTCCGAAAACAAAAACAATGAAATGCCAAAAATAGGTGATTTGGTTCTTGTTGATGTGACGCAGAAAATTGCTGATTCTGTTATATTTAGTTCGGAAATATTTGGTGAGCCTTTTGAAATGGTGGTAGAGGAGCCGACTTTTATTGGCGACATCATGACAGCTTTGACAAATATGCACCTTGATGATCATGTTTCTTTGATTTTTCCTGTAGATTCCTTGTTTTATATTATAGGTGAAGATATGCCTGATTTTATTGTACCTGGTACTTTGACAGAGATGGATATTAAACTTAATAAGATTATTAAGGCTGAAGATTATGAGAAGGCGATTCTTGAGGAGATGGAAATGATGAGATCTCAGGAAGAAGCTTTGTTGTCGTTGTATTATAATGATGATAAATACACAATTACGGAGGATAGTCTCATAATAGTTAAGATGAATAGAGGTAAAGGTCGCTTGGCTGCACCGAGTGATATTATGAGAGTGTTTTTTACATTCCAAACTATCAACGGTGATACACTTCTTGACTTTACGCAAGGTGAACCTTATGAATTGATATGTGGTGACAAAGCTCTTGGAGAAGGTTTTAGTGAAGGTCTGAGCCTTGTAGCAGAGGGTGGAGATGCTGAGTTTATTATACCTTCATCATTGGCTTTTGGTAGTGAGGGTTTTGAGGGCGTTATATTGCCATACACATCTTTCGTATTGAATGTTAAAGTTGTTGATATTATGACAGCTGAAGAATACGAGGAAGAACAAAATCGTATGATGGAACAAGAAAAAAAGGAAAATGAGAAGAGATTACAAGAGGAACCAAAGAAAATAGCAAATTACTTAAAGAGTCATAACATAAATGTGGAACCGACAGAATCGGGATTATATTATATTGAGACACAAGCTGGTGATGGTGATGTCGCAAATGTTGGAGATAATGTTTCTATTAACTATTCAATATATAATCTCGATGATGTGTTGATAGAAAGTAGTGAAGATTATGGTCAGACATTGGATTTCGTTGTTGGAAATAATGATATGTTGCCTGCTATCGAGGAGGCTGTAGGTTATATGAAAGTAGGAGGGAAGTCGAGAATTGTAGTTCCTTCAAAACTTGGTTTTGGTAATATTAAAATTGATGATAATCTCCCAGCAAATACAGCTATTGTTATTGATTTAGAACTTGTTGATCTTCAGTGACAGTATCGCGAAAGTTTGTCTTGCCAGAATGATATGTATCGATGACTGTTATTATGGCAAGACAACTCCAGACTGGGATTGCTAGTTTGTCGGTATCCAAGAAATTGTTCAAGACGCCATGAACGAAATAGCTTATAATGGCTAATGTGGCGGCAAGTACCAATATCTTGGATTCTTTATTTTTAGCTTTCCTATATACAGTTAATCCTTTATACACAGAAACAATAACTAACAATACCACTATCAAAGAACCTATTACCCCCATTTCTGCTAAAGCACCAATATATTCGCTGTGGGCATTTCCTCCATCTCCGTAATTGGTTGTGATAATGGTTTTGTTCATCGATAACTGATATGGAGCATATACGAATTGATAAGTTCCTGGTCCCCATCCGAAGAATGGTCTTTCTTCAAATAATCTTAATGCTGAACTCCATCTGTTTAAACGCTCTAGGTTTGAGGCGTCGGTAGAGATGTTTGTAATTGATTGAACGTGTTCGAGAAGGTTGTTTGATGAGTCTTGCTCGTTACGTTCCATTACGTCAATGATTTGATGCCTGAAAGTAAAAAATAATGCTACTAATGCTATTACTATTGTTAAGATATATTTGAATTTAATTCTTAAAAGGACACAAAGAAGAACTCCTATGACGGCAACGATACTCAACCATGCAGCTCTACATGCCGAGAGCACCATTCCTAAACAAAGTATTGCGAAACATATTATTATGATAACTCTTCTTGATGTCTTGATATTTGGCATAAATATAAATGCAGCTCCAAAGACAAGATATATCGCTAAAGCAGCTCCGTACGCAGTATGATCGTTGTAAAAAGGTGTCATAACCCAGTGTGCAGAGTTGCCAGAGAATCCGTGTATGGCGTGATTTATCGTTGTGTAAATTATGACAATAATAAGTCCAGCAATGTATAACCATACGAATTTATTGATGTTTTCAGGATCTTTAAATAATTTGGCGCAGACAAAATAGGCAGGGATGACAAACCAAATTCTTGATAACAGATATTTTGCCGATACTAAAGGAAGCTCACTTGTTATTGTGGTTATTAAAATCCAGATTAACATCAAGTATATAACAATAGATATTGGGTGTCGTGCTATCTCATTGTCAAACTTCTTCTCGTATAACAATTTTGCAATGAAAAAGAACAACACTCCAAATAATAAAGGTTCTACGGGAATTGAGAGTGATAATCCAATGTCTAGGCCTTCAAGGTTTATTGATAAAGGTGTTAAAAAAGCAATTAAGAATAAGACCTTGTCATATGATAAGAAATATAACATTACGACACCTAATAGGATAGGTAGTGCAAACATATAATAGATATTCTTTTCAACGACTAGGAAAAGACTGATAGCAACAAACAATGTCACTATCACGTAGAAACTTGCTATTTTAAGACCCTTCTGCAAAATCTCTGATTTATTCTTTTGTTTTAATGTCTTCTATTGCAACAACCGTAAGTATGGATAACAATAATGCAGCTATGCCGCATAGAGCAACAATAATCCATCTGACAGGTGTTGCTTTTTTATCGGCAACAAATGGTCTCGACACTATGTTGGAATATGTCATCTCACCTTCGGCTTGAAGTAATTCATTTTCATATTCTAATTTAATCTCACTATAAGCCTCTGTTTCAGTTGTGATTAATTCTACCAAAGCTATTGCATTAGAAATATTTTGAGGATTACTGTTGTCGCTATTGCTGAAATAGGCAATGGAATTACCCTTTGAAAGATACAGATAATTCAACATGTTATTATCACCGATAATGCTGGCAAGTTCTTTTTTTAATGAATCAATGAAATTGTATTTATGCGTAAGAATATTCTCGTACATTTTAACATATTCCAATTTCTTTGTTTTATGAATGTTGTCAAATTTGACGTTGTAGAGTCTTATTATTTCATTAGCTATGTCACAAGCCATCTGAGGATCTTTGTCTAACACCTTGATTTTTACTGCGTCGTATGGTGTTTTTGAGATAGATATTCTGTCGTGATATTCACCTAATAAAACAGTTTTAGCGTATTTATAGTTTGGATCTATATTATAATGTTCCATCAAATTAAAAATTGCAACAACAGAATCTATTATCTCTTGTGATTCTATAACTTGAAGCATCTGTTCGGTGTATGTCTCGTCGGAAAATTCAGATAATCCGTTAGGATAAATTATGGCTTCTGATTTATATTTTGGTGTGATAAATCTTGGTCCAGAGAATACGGCGCCTGCTATGATAGCTAAAGCTGTTACGCTGCAAATATGCCATTTCCATTTTAAAATCACTTTAAGAAGTGGGAGGTTGTTGAAATACTTACTCATTTTAAATTTCTTTAATGCTGAATTATAATCGATTATATTTTATAAAACAAAACAATATCTAATCAATGTGAATTAGAAATTTTTTTCCAAAGATAAGAAAATAATCGAAGTGGTTTGAACTAAGTTTTAATTATTTTTTAATATGATTTACAGATGCAAATAATAGATTCTTAAGTTCTTTAAAATCCAATGTTTTAGTGATAAATGCTATTATAATGCCGCTTAATGACGAGATGAGAAGAGTGTATATCCAATGTATGTTCAATGTTTTTAATGATGCTGTTGCAGCGATAAGTAAAATGATGAATGAACTTATACTGAGCCAGAACGTTCTTCCTAATTTAAGGTTAAAAATTCTTTTAGCAATGAAGAATTGTATTGCGCATGTTACAAATTGTACGCAAAGACTTGTAAATGCAGCACCTTTAGCTTCAAAAATTGGTATGAATATAAAGTTTAAAGTTAAGTTTGTTATAACTCCGATGGCAGCAACGATATTTAATTGCTTAAGATTTCCATTGGCAGTTAATAATGTTCCAAAAATATATGTGACAGATATTGATACAAAACTTCCCATTAAGATTTGTAATATTCTTGAAGATTCTGTTATTCTTATGTTGTATATCTCGACTAATTCATTCTCATTTCTTGGATATAGTAGTTCCATCAGGTTTTTGCTGTAAAAGATACATACCACTGCTATTATGCAAGTCATGGTTAACATAAGGCTAAACGATTGTTTTACTAACGATTGTAAATCTTCACCTTTCTTAATTACTGCTGCAAAAAGCGGAAGCAATATCACAGAAAAGAGATACGAAATGTTATTTCCTGCGTCAAATAAACGATAGGCTTTTGCGTATATTCCTGCTTGAACCGATGAGATGTCTTTGGGTAGAATACGTTCTATTAACACAGGTTCTAATCTGTTATAAAAACTCATGAGCAATACCAATAGTGCATAGGGGAGACTTTTCTTTATTATCATTAAGATAAATGGGAAGTTGAATTTGAATTTTAGTTTGTTGGTGTGTCTCAATACTATAGCGATTGCTACAACTAACGTAATCAGATATGATATGGTTTGTGAATATACGAACCAATATATATTAAAGTTATTTTGAGGGAATAGCCCTGACCATAGTAAGAAACTGCATATCAAAATCATTAAGATTCTGTCGAGTACAGATAAGATGCTGTCGGTTTTGAAAAGTAGTAATGCAGCAATATTTGATCTAACGTAAAGAATAAACGAAAGTAAAACCTGATTAAATCCAACAATAGCAAGGAGTTTAAGTTGTTCTGTATTATATCCAATAAGCCATCCAATTAGAAATATTATTATAAAGTAGATGAAACTTAGTAAGATTTTAGCTTGATTAATTCCGACAAAGTGCTTGGTTAGCAAATGATTGTTCTGTGCTATGTTCTTGCTGTTGAAATTTGTTAAGCCAATATCTAATATGATATAAAAAAGATAAGAGAAGTTAAAGATGGCTAAATATGTTCCATATGAGGCGTCACCGACTAAATTCTGTACTGTTCTGTCAATGCCTAAAATCCAAAATGGTTTTACTAATAGATTGACAAACAATAAGAAAATAATATTCTTTAAGAAGCGATTGTTCATTAGAGTAGTGAATTTTCCTCATTATAATTGAGGCGTAAAGTTACGCTTTTTTTTCTTTATTAAGCCTGTGGTGAAACGATTTTATTTTTTGTTTGTTATGGAAAATAAAAGATGAAATTATCTGTTTTTTAAATTGGTTTTGACAAATATTAATTGTAGATTTGCAGAAGAAAATGTAAGAGGAATGAATCAGGAAGAATATTGCAATGAGCAAGAAACAATAGAATTGTTGGATGAGGAGAGAAGTCTTTTGTTGATTAATGACGATGTTAATACCTTTGATTATGTGATAGAGACTTTGATTAAGGTGTGTCATCATACTTATGAACAAGCGGAGACATGTGCGTTGATTACACATTGTAATGGTAAATGCCCTGTGATGTCAGGATCTTATGAGGAATTGAAACCTTATCATACTAGTTTGTTAAATCATCACTTATATGCAAAAATTCAGTGATTATGGAGAGATATTCGGAGAAGGAATTGTCATTGATAGAAGCATCGTATAAATCTTTTCTTCAGTCTGTCAAAGGTGT
The DNA here is from genome assembly GCA_015061295.1 of Lentimicrobiaceae bacterium. Lineage (GTDB taxonomy): Bacteria > Bacteroidota > Bacteroidia > Bacteroidales > F082 > Limimorpha. Next base: position 18,846 of record SUWU01000025.1, on the reverse strand, counting down.
GATGGATGAGGAACAGTTGGGGTTTATCGACAAGGCTTATCGTTTGGTACTTGATAAATGTAATGGCAAAAAAACATTGTCGGGAGGTTTGTATATCATGTCATTGATAGAGATGGCTGATATTGCAGCTAATGTTATAGGTCTTAGAAGTAAGACTATCGTGGGTGTTTTTCTGCATGAGATAATGGATAATTCCGATGTGAGTCTCGATTATATCAAGGAACAATTTGGTGATAGGATAGCTTTGATAATTGAAGGTTATCGTAAGATTTCTAATATACAAAATAACAAGGTTTCATTTCAGTCGGAACAGATAAGAAGGTTGTATCTATCTCTTATTGATGATATTAGAGTTCTCCTTATAAAGATAATACATCGTACTTATGATATGCGACATAGGGAGGATGTGGATCCTAATTTATTCGGTAATTGTCTTAAAGAAGTTAAATATCTATGTATTCCTGTTGTACATCGTCTTGGCTTATACGAAGTTAAGAAGGAAATGGAAGATAAGGTGATGATACACGAGCATCCTGCGGAGTATAATGATATAAAAAATAAGATTAAAGTATCATCGGGAGAACAGGAGAAACTGATAGAAAATTTTCTTGCTCCGATACGTAAGGCGTTGGAAAATGAGAAGATAGAGACCTTGATAAAGTGGCGCACAAAGTCGATACCTTCGATATATGAGAAAATGAAGACGCAAAATCTTCCATTTGAGCAAATCTTCGACATCTTTGCTGTGCGTATTATTATCAAAAATAGTAAGTTGTCGGAAGAGAAAACGGATTGCTGGCGAGTCTATTCTTTGGTGACAAACATTTATCAGCCAAATCCAAAGCGTCTGAGAGACTGGATTACAACACCAAAAGTGTCAGGATATGAGTCGCTTCATACAACGGTGCGGGCTGATAAAAACTGGATAGAGGTCCAAATTCGTACCGAGAGAATGGATGAGGTAGCAGAAAAAGGTAGTGCGGCTCATTGGCAATATAAAGGTAAAAATAAGAAACAGACTACAGATGAATGGCTTAACCAGGTTAGGGAGATTTTGGAAAGCCCTAATTTTGGTAAGAATGAAGATGAATTGTCAAAGAGTTGTAAGTCGGATAAAATATATGTCTTTACTCCTAATGGTGATTTGAAACAGTTGCCAGTCGGAGCAACAGTCCTTGATTTTGCTTTTGATATACATACTCAAATAGGTTGTCAATGTGCAGGCGCTAATGTTAATGGTAAGTTGCAACCTATTCGTTATGTGCTAAATAGCGGTGATAGAGTAGAGGTGTTGCTGAATAAGAAACAGGTTCCTAAGAGCGACTGGTTGAGTGTGGTTACAACAGATAAAGCAAAAAATAAAATAAAACGCTATCTTAAAGATCAAGAGATGAAAGAGGCTCAAATTGGTAGCGCGTTGTTTTATAGACGTCTGAAGAATTGGAAAATAACTTATACCGACAGATTGTTAAGCATGATACTTAAAGAATATAATCTGTCCTCTGGTATAGAATTTTATCATCAAATAGCAACAGGAGAGATTGATATTTCTCGCTTAAAGGACTTTATTGTTACTTTATGTGATACTAAAGATGTTAAGGTTGAAAAAGTTGAAAATGAATTTGTTAAGGATGCTAAGATAAATGATGTAAACAATACTGCTGTCACCATAGGTGATAATATGAATGATCTTGCATATAAAGTGGCAAAGTGCTGCAATCCTATACCTGGTGATGATGTTCTTGGCTTTATCTCTATCAACGGAGGCGTTACAATACATCGTCATAATTGTAGTAATGTGAGGGCTTTGAAGAAGAATTATCCGTATAGAATAATTGATGTTAAATGGAATAAAGGTGGATTGTCGCAATCTGAGATTATGATTAGAGTGACAGGTGATAATGAATTTGGCTTGCTTGGCTCTATATCAAATACCATAAAAGATTTGAAAATCAATGTGGTAAATGCTAACTTTGAGACAAAAGAAAACAGATTTGTGGGGAAACTTGTCTTACAAGTAGGCAACACAAATCTGCTTGATCAATTATTGGTGAAACTAAAATCCTTGAAAGGTATTTCAGAAGTGAGTAGAATGTCTTAAAACGACATTCTACAATCTTGTTATTCTGTCATTATGTCAATGATAACCTTATCCGTTTCTCTCATGCCTTGACTAGCAAGTTTACCAACGTTCTTAATGGTTTTTTCAATATCATCACCGACTATACCGTCGCCACCGCAGAAGTTCTTTTTGTTTTTACACATGTAGTAACCCATTAAACCAGCATCAACTGCTGTTGAGATTTTTGCGGCGCATGATGCTTTGGCTCCATCGCATATAACACCTGATGTTATTGCTAATGAGTTAGATAATGTCTGTGATATTGTCTCTAGATCTTCTCCTAACAGATAAGCCACACCGCAAGCAGAAGCGCATCCAGCACTGATAGCACCACAATATGCAGAAAGACGTCCTATAGTGGTCTTCTGATGTATGGCGGTGAGGTTAGAAACGACTAATGCTCTGTATAATCTGTCTTCATCAATGTTATATTCTTGTGCATATGCCAAAACAGGCATCGATGCTGTAATACCTTGATTACCACTACCTGAATTTATAATTACAGGCATCTCGCAACCATTCATTCTTGCATCTGAACCTGCAGCAGCCCATGCTCTTGCTTTTATCCTAACATTGTTGCTATAGTGGGTGAGTAGTAGTTTGCCAATATTAGCTCCCCAATCATTTTTTAATCCTTCTTCGGAGATGGCTTTGTTATATTCTAATTGACGGCCGATGACCTCTCTTATATCTTCAATATCAACGCTATTGGCGAAGTCATAAATACCTTCCATGCTCAAAACAGAACGATCGGTAAGTTCTTTTGATGGCGTGGATATAGTATTACTCTCAAATATTACTTCATTATCTTTCTGAATGTGAACGATATTGGTATGGAAGTTGGCAATCCTTACTGATGCAAAATGCTCGTTCTTGTGCAATCTGATGGTGACGTCAAGTTGTTCTTTTGAATCTATGTGAGCTATGCTCATAGGGATTTTCTCTAAGAACTTCTTGGCTTCAATTTTCTGTTCTTCTGTTACACCTGCAATTACTTCTAATTTTTTATCAGGATCTCCACCGACAACGCCGATGGCTACAGATGCCTTTAATCCTTTCATTCCGTTAGTGTTAGGTACTATAACACTTTTAACGTTTTTGATTATATTACCACTTGCTAAGATGTCAACTTTATCAGGAATGGCACCTAATACTTCTCTTGCTTTTGCTGCGGCATATGCCAAACAAATAGGTTCTGTACATCCCATAGCAGGAACAAGTTCCTCTCTTAATATGTTGATGTACATATTGTAGCGATAATCGGTCTTGATCATTTTTTTGTTATTTTATTTTCCTACAAAGATAAGATAATTATACAAACTGACAAAGATTAATTGCTTTTTGTTATTTCCATTAATTCAATTTCAAGATTGCCGTTTTCAGGTGTGACTTCAATCCATGTGTTGTCTTCGCTGAACCACTTATACTGTGAGCCAATTCTGACTATATAATCGTTGGTTTCTTGATTGTTAGGTATTCTCAAGATAAAACTTCCGCTTCTTCCGTTCTTGCTGCCGTATGCTACATATAAGGTGAAAGAGTCTTCTGAAAGGTTTTTAGCTTTGATTAATAGATAGTTGTTTTTGCGTGTGGTGACATCTATCGGATTGAAAGTAAAACGTTTGCTGGTGTTAGATAGTATCTCGATCTTGTTGCTGACGAGTTCTTCTAATTTATTGGCTTGGAGAATGTTGCCTATTTTATTTATCATTTCGGAAGGGTAGGAGTTGCCTGTGTTTAAGGCATTGGCTTTTGTATAAAATTCTATGGCCTTGTCATAATTGTTTGATTCAAATTGTATGTCGCCATTTGATATGAGTTGATTATATTCTGCCGCTAAAGCGTTTAAGCGCATCTCATTTAATTTTGTAGCTTCTTCAAGACCCTGTGTCGCAATAGGATCTTCTTTTTTGTACCTAAGAGCTATGTTGTATTCTTTTATTGCTTCTACATAATTCTGTTGAGTCATAAAGGATTGTGCTGATTTAATAGCATCGGTATAATATTCTTCCCATTTCTGTTTCTGTAAAAGCATCTCTGCTTCAAACTCTTTGATTTTTTTCTCAGTGACGTCTCTTTTTTCTTTAGCTTCCGTTGGGTTTGGAATTAATTCTATAGCTTTTATGTAATATTCGAGAGCTGTATATAAGTCTTCGTTTTTTATTGCGTTATCGCCTTTGTTTATTAAGGCGTTATATTGAGCTTGTAACTCTAACTCTTTGTCTCTTTTGGTGATAATTTCAGTTAAATGATTTATTTTGTTGATGGTAAAGTCGTCGTTGGGATTTTCTTTTAATGCTGATTGATATTTTGCTAAGGCGGCATCGTTTTCGCCTTTTTCTTCTAAGCTCTTCGCCTCTTCAATTATACTGTGAAATTTTTTTAGTGATATATATTCCGCACTATTTAATATTTCGTCTATTCTTGCAATCATATCGGTAGAATATGAATCGTTAGGAATTATTGTAAGTGCTTGAGTATAAGTTTCTCTGGCTTTCTCGTACGATTTTTCAAGGTATAAGGCATCGGCTGTTGCAATGCTGGCGTTGTATTTGTCTGAGGTTTCTTTTTTTATGCTTAATGTTTTTATAATATCTTGTATGTCAGAGTCGTTCGGAAAAATATTTAATGCGGCATTGTATTTCTCTAATGCTTCGCCATACTTTTTTCTTAATGACAGCTCGTATCCTTCTTTTTTAAGTTGTTCAAAATCAGAAATTGATTTGTCATAATCTTCTTTTAATTTTTTTGTTTCCTTGTATTTTTCGTTGGCAGAAGAGTGTGATGGATATAACTCAAGTGCAGCTTCATAATTGCTAAGTGCTTCTGCGTATTTCTTCTGTGATTTAAAGTTGTCTGCTGATGATATTAATTCGTTAAATGTATCTAATTTGTCTTTTTCATTCTTTAGAAAATCATTGATTTGCTTGATTTTATCTAATGTATAACTGTCTTTAGGGAAAATTTTAAGAGCTTTGTTGTATTCTGTTAAAGCTTTTTGATAATCATTGTTATCGTAGTGATTGTCAGCGATGTCTATTATCTCATAGAATTTCTCTTCTTTTTCACCTTGTTCTCTAATTTTTTGGAGTGTTTTGTTTAGTTTGTTATTTGCAGTCGCATCGTTTTTTTTAAGACGAAGGGCTTCTTGGTAGTATGTTTTTGCTTTTATATATTCTTCTTTTTGAAATTCTTGGTCGCCTAAAAGCATTAAAGATTGGTATGTTGGAGCATTGTCTTGTGCGAAGATGGTATTGTTAGAAAATATTAATGTGCTGAAAATAAGTATAATAACTATAAATATTCTGTTTTTCATATGTGATAATTTTCTATATCAACGTTTTTCTTGTGTTGTTATTGCAGCGTTTTAATTAGATAATTATTCCATCTTTCATCGTGAATGTTTTGTCGGACATTTCTGCGAGTTGAGGGTTGTGTGTGACTATCACAAAAGTCTGTCCTAATTTATCTCTTAAGTTGAAGAATAGCTGATGTAACTCTTTGGCAGACTGAGAGTCTAAGTTGCCAGAAGGTTCATCGGCTAATACTATTGAAGGGTTGTTTATCAAGGCTCTGGCGACTGCTATTCTTTGTTGTTCGCCTCCAGACATCATTGATGGTTTATGGTCTTTTCTATCTGTAAGGTTCATGTATTCAAGAAGTTGCATCGCTTTTTCGGTAGCGACTTTTTTTTGAGTTCCTGCTATGAATGCAGGGATACATATGTTTTCTAAAGCAGTAAACTCAGGGAGTAGATGGTGAAATTGAAAGACAAATCCTATGTTCTTGTTTCTAAATGATGCGAGTTTCTTTTGGTTTAACGTTTTAATATCTTGATTGTCAATGATGACATTGCCTTTATCTGCTGTTTCTAATGTTCCAATTATTTGTAATAAAGTCGATTTTCCTGCGCCGGAAGCTCCTACAATACAGGCTACTTCTCCTTTGTTAATGCTTATATCCACACCTTTAAGCACTTCTACATTACCATATTTCTTATAGATATTACTTGCCTTGATCATAACGTATTTTTTTGCAAATTTAATAAAATCTTCTGATAGTAGCATGTGGATTTATTAATAAAAAAAGGAGGTGTTAGCCTCCTAAATATTATTGTAGTTATACTTTAAAGTAAATGTGATTATTATCTGTTTTTCTGTAATTTAGCTCTTGTGAATGGCTTCTCTCTATCGAATAAGTATCTGTATGTTATGTGTGTCTTATATAACTGTGCTCCGGCACTTTCTGCTATTTTCATCATAGGTGGATTGAAGTCGCCAATCCAATTGAGTTGAAGATCGTTGTATTTGAATTTCTTCTTGATTTGTTGTGACTCTAAAGAACATACTAATCCAGCTTCAAGTCCTTTACCTCTATGCTCTGGTACAATTCCAAATACTAATGATATGGCTCTGTCGCATATTCTTGATACTTTTACTCTCCAAAGTACTCTTAATTTGTTTATAAAGTTCATCTTGCCGTTTAGTCCTTTGTAAATCTGATTGAGATCTATCATGAGAAGGAAAAATCCTATTGGAGTTTTATTGCCGTTCTCGTCAACTTGGTATGCAAAATGCATCAATCTTGGATCGATTATTGGCTTTAAGCTGTTTAACAATCCTATTGCATGTTGACGGGTCAACTTTGTTGATCCTGGGATTGCTCCCCATGCCTTGTTGTATATCGTAAGAAAATCATCGGCGTATTTGTTGATGTTTTTCTTATCGATTATTTCAAAACTATAATTGGGATTGCCGTAGAAACGTTTTGCCTTTTCGTGTAGGATAGGGTCAAATCCACCTACTTGAAATTCTCTCCTATATGTCAGCTGTTTGAAAAATATCTGAAATCCGTAGTTTTCAAATAGTTTGCTGTAATATGGGTAGTTGTATGGCATGTTATACACAGGATCTGTAAAACCTTCCACTAAACAGCCCCAGAAGTAATCTCTATCACCAAAATTGATAGGACCGTCCATAGCTTCCATGCCGTGTTCTTCATTCCATTTTTTCGCTGTGTCAAACAATATATTTGCAGCCTCTTGATTGTCAATGCAGTCGAAGAAGCCGCATCCTCCTGTCGGTTGTCCGTTCTCTTCTTTTTGATATGTTGATGATGTCTTGCTGTCGTAAAATGCTGCTATTCTGCCAACAACATTACCTTTATTATCTCGCAGAATAAATCTTGTTGCATCTCCAAAACGGAATAATTTGTTTTTTGTTTTGTCAAAAACATTCTCAACTTCGTTGTCTAAAGGTCTGACATAGTGAGGATCATTCTTATATAACTTAGCTGGAAAATCAAGCCAATCCTTGATGTCGTGTTTGGTTTTAACTTCTGATATGATATAATTTTCCATGTCAAATATTTTTCTGCAAAAATCTTAAAAAAGTAGATAGATACTGACTTATTGTTAATTTTTTTTTTACAAATTTCAATAAAAGGCAAGATAATATATCTCAACTTTGATTTATACAATTTTTAATATGTAGATATATAACAAAAAAATGTTAATTTTGTTCAGTGTATAACATCTGTTTATGAACAAAAAATATAAAGCTTTTATATCTTATTTTCAAGAGAATATGCCAATAGCGGAATCGGAGTTGAAGTATGAGAATCCGTACCAACTTGTCGTGGCTGTGATATTGTCTGCTCAATGTACGGATAAGAGGGTTAACATGACGACACCTGCTTTTTTTGAGAGATTTCCGAATGCATTATCGTTGGCGCAGTCAACGCAAGATGAAGTTTATGCTTTGATAAAATCGATTTCATATCCTAATAATAAATCAAAGAATCTGATAGGAATGGCTAAGGCGTTGGTCGAGAATTTTGGCGGTGTTGTTCCCGATGATGTCGATTTGTTGCAGACACTGCCTGGTGTTGGAAGGAAGACTGCGAATGTTGTTGCTTCGGTAGCGTATAATAAACCAGCCATGGCTGTTGATACACATGTCTTTAGAGTCTCGGCACGTATAGGATTAACAAAAGGGGCGAAGAATCCGTTAGAGACGGAGCGGCAATTGGTTAAGCAAATTCCAGAATCGATTATTCCTAAGGCTCATCATTGGTTGATATTACATGGAAGATATGTCTGTAAAGCAAGGAAACCTGATTGCGATAGATGTGGTATCACAGAAATTTGTGATTATTATCAGTCGCAAAAAAGTTAAAAAAAGTTAAAAATCTTGACAGAAAAAACTTAATTGCATATCTTTGTATCGCATTTGAAAAGAGTTAGAAACGAGGTGTCAAATGTTGGTATTATAAGTTTATTATTTATTCGTAAAATGTTTATTATAAATTAGATGACTATGGAAAAGAATGTTACAGCAGAGGAGATTGAAAAGATTAAGAGAGAGAAGTTAAAGGCTTTGGAGGCTACTATTGGAAACATAGAGAAGTCTTGTGGTAAAGGTAGTGTGATGCGTCTTGGAGAAGCAACATCTGATAAAGTTGAAAGTGTATCTACAGGTTCATTGGGTCTTGATTATGCATTAGGTATAGGTGGACTTCCAAAGGGTAGGATAGTAGAGATTTTTGGACCTGAGAGTTCTGGTAAGACAACATTGGCATTACATGTTGTAGCAGAGGCACAGAAACAAGGAGGTATAGCAGCGTTTATCGATGCAGAACATGCCTTTGATCGTTTCTATGCAAAGAAACTTGGTGTTGATGTAGAAAATCTTCTCATATCGCAACCAGATTGTGGAGAACAGGCTTTGGAGATAGCGGAGAATCTTATCCGTTCTGGAGCTATCGATGTTATAGTGATAGATTCAGTTGCAGCTTTGACACCTAAGAGTGAGATTGAAGGTGAGATGGGAGATAGTAAAATGGGGTTGCAAGCTCGTCTGATGTCGCAGGCTATGCGTAAACTTACAGCTACAATAAGTAAGACTGGTTGTGTGTGTATTTTTATAAATCAGTTGAGAGAGAAACTTGGAGTTATGTTCGGTAATCCTGAGACGACAACAGGTGGTAATGCGTTGAAGTTCTATAGCTCAGTTAGACTTGATATTAGAAAAGTAAGCCAGATTAAAGATGGTGAGAATATTAGTGGCAACAGAGTAAAAGTTAAAGTAGTTAAAAATAAAGTTGCACCTCCATTTAAAAAAGCAGAGTTCGATATATTATATGGAGAAGGAATTTCATTGATAGGTGAGATAATAGATTTAGGAGTTGAGATGGGTGTCATCAAGAAGAGTGGTTCTTGGTTTAGCTACAACGATAGTAAATTAGGTCAGGGTAGAGATGCTCTGAAACGTCTCCTTGAAGAAAATCCAGAGTTATGTGAAGAGTTACAGGTTAAGATAACAGATGCTTTAAATAATAGCGAACAAGATATTTGATGTATGAAGAAAAGTTTTTTGCTTGTAATTATATTTTCTTTCCTAATAAGTTGTGTTACAAATACCTCTGATAACAAGGGTGGAGAGGAAAATCGTAATGAGGTAAAGACGTCGTTGGATGCAACGGCTGATACCATGAATGCTGAAGCGTACATCGATAGAGCGAGACGTAGTTTAGCTAATGAGCAGATAAGTTCAGCTATGAGGGATATTAATTCGGCATTGTCGTTAGATAAAAAAAATATTGATGCTTTGCTAGTTTTGGCTGATATATATTATGCTCTTGGTGATGACGATAATATACTTCTTACGTTGAACAAAGCATGTGAATATGCTCCTTTAGATTCGAGACCGGTAGTGAAATTGTCGGAACTTAGTTTCTTACAAGGTAATGCTCAGTTGTCTAATGCATATATAGATAAGGCTTTGGAACTTGATAGATATAATCCTAGAGCTTATTTTATGCGTGGAATGATTGCTCTTGCTGCTAATGATACAGCTAATGCGATGAAGAACTTTATGACATCGAGGATGCAACAGGATGACTTTATAGATCCGATAATTCAGATAGCTCATATATATGCAGCACAAGGTGATACTATGGCGAAAGTGTTTTATAGAGAAGCTATTAATGTAGCACCAGAAGATTATTCAATGCAATATGATTATGCAATGTATCTGCAAGACAATGGTTATCCAGAGGAAGCTATGGCTTGTTATGACAGACTTCTTGAGACTATGCCAGATGTCTATGATTTTGTGTATAACAAAGGTTACATCTACTTCGTGTATTACGGTGATAATAAAAAGGCGATGGAATGTTTTGACAAAGCTCTTGAGATAAATCCAGCATCGGAAAATGCCTTATTTAACAAGGGTAGAGTATTTGAAGAAATGGGGGATTATATTAATGCAAAAAGCATCTACCTCCAAATTTTAAGGAAGAATCCTGATTATCAATTGGCGATAGATGCTATAAACCGTTTAGGCGAATAAAACTTTATAGTTCGGAAAATAATTGGGCTAACTTATTTAGCTTGTTATCTAACTCAGCGTTAACGATATCATAATCTGATATGTCGCTGAGTTTTTCTTTTATGCCGAAATAAAATTTAATCTTAGGTTCAGTGCCTGATGGTCTTACGCTGATCTTAGTGCCATCTTCGGTTAGGAATTGTAATACGTCTGATTTAGGAAGGTTGATGACAGTTTCTATGTCTAAATCAAGGTTCTTGCTTTTACCTTCTTTATAATCTTTTATTTCAACAACCTTAGAGTTTAATATTTCTTTTGGTGGCTCTGTTCTGAAACGATGCATTATTTGCTTGATTTCTTCGGTGCCACTGATGCCTTTCTTTGTAAGAGATATAAGACCTTCTTTATAAAGACCAAATTCAACGTATATTTCTTTTAATATCTGGTACAAAGTTTTGCTTCTCTCAGCTGCCCATGCCGCTATTTCTGCTATCATGAAACATGCGCTATTTGCATCTTTGTCGCGAACAAAGTCGCCAATTAAAAATCCGTAACTTTCTTCTCCGCCACAAATGAATGTATGATCAGGATTGTTCAGAATTTTGTCTGCAATGAATTTAAAACCAGTTAATACATCGAACTTCTTGACGTTAAATTTATCAGCAATATCGAATAATAATTCTGTTGTTACTATTGTTTTGACGATATATTCTTTGCCTGTATATTTACCAAGTTCTTCCCAGCGTGTTAATAAATAATATGTTAACAATGTTGCTGTCTGGTTACCGTTCAACAAAATATATTCTCCTTTATCGTCTTTTACTGCGATGCCAACTCTGTCAGCATCAGGGTCGGTAGCTAATACAACATCAGCATTTACCTTTTTAGCTTTTTCTATAGCTAATGTCATGGCAGCTTTTTCCTCAGGATTTGGAGAAACTACAGTAGGGAAGTCACCGCTAACAACCATTTGTTCCTCAACAGTATGGAGGTTCTTAAATCCAGCTTTGTTGAAAAGTCGTGGTATTATCTGTCCTCCTGTACCATGTATAGGCGTGTAAACGAATACCAAATCTTGTTGTTTTTTAATTGCTTTTGGTGATTGTGATAGTTCTAATATCTTGTTGATATATATATCATCAAATCTTTCATCAAGATATTCGATGAGGTTTTCGTTTGCCTTAAAGTTGACCATTGAAATGTCGGTGATCTTTTCAACCTCACCGATTACGTTTTTGTCGTGAGGACTTACTAGCTGACCTCCGTCTTCCCAATATGCTTTATAACCGTTGTATTCCTTAGGGTTGTGAGATGCTGTGACGACAACGCCAGCCTGACATTTTAATTCTCTAATTGCAAATGATAATTCTGGTGTTGGTCTTAATGAATTGAATAGGAATACTTTTATTCCATTTGCTGACATTACGTCTGCAGTGGTTTTTGCAAATTTCTTGCTGTTGTTTCTACAATCATATGCTATGGCAACGCTTATGTTTTGTACATATGAGAACATTTTTTTTATATAGTTGGCAAATCCTTGTGTTGCCATAGCTACGGTGTATGTGTTCATTCTGTTTGTACCAACGCCCATTATTCCTCTTAATCCACCTGTGCCAAACTCCAAGTTTTTATAGAAACTCTCTAACAATTCGTTAGGGTTATTGTCGATAAGTTCTTGAACTTGTTTTCTGGTCTCTGTGTCATATTGTTCAGACAACCAGCATTTTGCTCTTTCGATAATTTCTGACGACATTTCCATATGTAAAGTTTTTTAATTGTTATTATTATTGTTATTGTTTATCTCTTCTATACATTTGATAAGACTATCTCTCCAAAAAGGAACTCTTATGCCAGAGAACTCTTTAATCTTTGTCTTGTCCAAGGCGCTGAAACTTGGTCGGTTGGCTTTGCTCCCGTATTCTTTGGTGGATATTGGTCTTACTTCACATTTTTTTCCTCCGATACTAAAAATGGCTTCTGCAAAATTAGTCCATGGAATGATACCTTCATTAGAGTAATGAAAAATCTCTTGTACTTTATTATCAACACGTTGTATTAGTATCATTATAGCACAAGCTAAGTCATAAGCCCATGTAGGATTGCCATTTTGATCGTTAACAACATTGACAAACTCTCTCTCAGAACCCAATCGTAGCATTGTTTTTACAAAATTATTCCCATAAGAAGAATATAGCCATGATGTTCTGACTATAATATATGAGCATCCTGAATCTATTATGTGTCGTTCACCTTCGGCTTTTGTCTTGCCATACACGTTGTTGGGTGAGACTTGGTCGTTTTCTTTATATGGCTGTTCCGAAGTTCCATCGAAAACGTAATCTGTAGAGATGTGAATAAGTAATGTGTCGTGGGATTTGCATGATTCTGCGAGAATTTTTACGGCATCTGAATTAATAAGTCTAGCTTTTTCTATCTCTTCTTCAGCTTTGTCAACAGCAGTATATGCAGCGCAGTTAATGCAAATATCTATCTTATTGCTTGATATATAATCATTTACTTTTGTAGTGTCGCATATATCAAGAGTTTCAATATCTGTAAAAAACCATCTTGACTCTGTGTCTGTTACGGCGATCTTTTGAAACTCGCTACCTAATTGTCCGTTACATCCTGTTACAAGTATGTTCATAACTGTGAAAGGTTATTTAGTCGCAAATTTATATAAAAAAGTTATACCTAACGACTCTTTAAACTGTAAAATTGGTTTTTGTTTAGTTTTTTCTATTCCGTCAACAATCTCAGTGACATTAAATTTGATGTTGTCATCATAAATGAGATGTATGTTAAGAATTGTGGATATTCTTTTGTTTATGATAAACTTAATGCCTGTCTCCCAATCTACGTCAATATTCCATCTGTTTGATTTATTTGGATCCATGTAATTGTTGTATAGATTTAATGTTGAGAAAATGGAGAGGTCTTCATTGATATTATGTTTGTATTTTATTAATACATTGATTCCTAACTCACTAAGTGTGTTTTTACCTTTTATCCATGTGCTGTCGCCGTCTATGATATTCCAATATCCTTTTTCAACGCCGTAAGCTCCAGCGTCTGCAAGTTCTTGGTTCATTACGAATGTCATTTTTCCCGCTATAGGGCTGATGTATATTGACAATATATCGCGATAGTTGTAGTTGTATCCAGCTGATAACGTTAGATATGCAGGAGCAAAGAAGCCTGATATTGGGACGGAATCGTTGGGGTAGGAGTATCCGTTGGTAAATTGTGTTTTTAAAGATGCTATTGAAGTAAAGGTGAGTTTGCTGTTGTTGTTATGTGATGCTGTCATTGACAACTCGCATCTGTCTTCGCTTTTTTCGACTCTTTTGTCTTTTGCGTAATTGGCTAATCCGTATGCAAAAATGCCATTGACGGCATAATTAAATAATTTTCTTTTATAAGAATATGTTATTTTTGATGTTACTCTGCCGCTTCCGCTGCTTTCACCTCCCGCTGCCCAATGAGTTATAGCGAGTTGATTTAGTGTTATGCCAATGTCTCCTTCGAGTTTGTGAGAATAGTTCTTTTTAGAATTGTCATTGTTATTGTCATTGTTATTGTCATTATAAATGGTGTCGATAATTATATGTGTGGAGGTTGTTATGATAGTGTCAATTACTAAAGTAGTATCTATTTTTGTAATAGTATCGATTTTTATTGTGTAAGGAATGGATTGTATAATACTATCTTGCCCCTTAACTATTGATGAGTTTACTAAAAGTATCATTAGTAAGGGGGTAATATACGAAAGAAAACGCTTCAAATTTAATTTGAATGCAGACATTTAATGAAAAATAAAGCTCGTTTAACGTTTTGCAAAAGTACGAAAAAATATTGTTGAAATGTTTAAAAACTGAATTGGGAATAATTATATTTGTAAAAAAAATATATGGCTATAAAATTAAGTTTGTCAAAGACGGAAGAATGTCTTTTTTGCAAGAGTAAATGGTGGGGAAATCCTGATATTCCAGAAGGTTTTTCCTTTGATGACAGTTTGATGTTTCTGTGTCAGATACGCTGTGAGGATTTGGTGAGTTTAGATAAGGAGAATAGACTGCCTCATAAGGGTATGTTGTATTTCTTCTGCGATATTCCTTATTATTTGGGTTTTTATGATGAGTTTGAACCCCCTTATGGGAGATTGTGGGATTCGGATTATGTTAGGGTGTATTATGTGGAAGATGTTGTGGAAGAGGAGTTTAGGCAAATAGTCTTTGATGATGATTTCTTGCCTTTTATACATGAGAGAAAGATAGAATTTGTACAAACAAATGAGGATGATTATGGCCATAAATTATTAGGAAGTCCTTGTCAGTTTGAATACGAGGATTGGGATGAACCATGTCAAGGCTGGATTAATCTTCTTCAAATAGACTCTGACGAAGATGATGATTACAATTTGATGTTTATGGATATGGGGGTGTTGTATGTTATCATTAATCCTGATGACTTGAGAGTTAAGGATTTTTCCAAAGTAAAAGCATATTTATATTCAACTTGAGATTATGAAAATGATTATTGAAGATGAGTTCGATGAGATGACTCATGAATTTGAAGTTCCAGATGATTTGTATGAGCGTGCTTTTAATGATAATGATAAAGGTGCGTTATATGAAATTGCAAGTATGATATATTCTAGTATGGAAGTCTCTGATATTCCAGTGCTTGATATGATGACTGATGCTTGGGATGAGGGCGATGGTGACGAAAGGGCAGGTGTCTGGTTGGATGAATATTACGCTGATGATGACGATGGAAGATATGATTCATGGGTATAAAAAAAGTCTCTCGGTTGAGAGACTTTCATGTAGCGAGGATGAGAATTGAATTTTACCGATAACTCCCTGATTTTCAGACTTTTATGATTATCAAAAACTTATATTTTTTACATAAATGAATTTTAACGTTTTTTGTCCCGTATCTGTCCCGTTTCAAGTGTGTATAATTGACTGATATACAATGTTTTGTTTTACATTTGTAAATGAAAAATACGCTGAATTTGTGAGGAGATAGGGGACTGCCGGATTCCTGCCGGTTTTTATCGTTTAAAAAATTATTTATCCTTTTCCGTTAATTTTTCGATAATTGACCATAGTCTATCTGTGGTTTGATGTTTTTCATCTTTTTCTAGATGAATCATTATAAGTCTATCTAAAGAACCATATAAGCTAGTAATTGAATCACTGATTTCGCAACCTGCATTTCGAATGGTGCTTGACATTACTATTGAACCTAAAAAGTCAGGATGTTCAGCTGCATATCCTTCTCCCATTATGGCATCAATATCTTTGACCAATACTTCCAAATCGCATATTGTTTCATAATATCCCCTTCCTGAGGTAAGCTTGGCATTATTTTTTTTAATATTCTCCATAATTCTTAATTTTAATTGTTATTTATTTTCCTTGTTCAATAATTGACATCAGTTTTTCGATTTGTTTGTCTTTTTCTTTCAAAGTCTCCTCTAAAATTGTGATGAGACGGGATATTTTATCGTTTGTTTCAGAAGAATCATCATCGGGTTTGCGACACATTTCGCCTTTTCCGGTGATTAACCATTCAATTGATAAATCAGGATAATTAGAGATAATAATCTCAATATTTTGAGATGATATATTCTCATTTTTGTCTAAAAAACCATTGGATAACCCAGTTTTTTTATAAAAATCTGGTTTTTTAATTCCTTTTAATTCAATGTATTCTAATAAGTTAGATTTTGCGCCCATAATTATTTAGATTTTTTACTAAAAATTTTAGTTTTGTTTTAGATTTTAATCTATATTTGCAAACGCAGTTTAATATTAAACCCGAATGTAAATATATGAAAAAAATCGTAACGACAAAAGAGAACATAGAAAAGCTATCGAAGACCTTTGGAGTGAGCATTATTTCAATTTATAAAGCACTCCGTTTCACTACCAAGGGAGATCGTCCTGACAAGATTCGCCAGGCCGCTTTAAACATGGGTGCGACATTATTAAAATCTGAAAAATAACCAATAAAAATTAGAATTATGGAAAAGTTAACTACAACAATGAAAGAAGCTATCAAAGATAGAATCGACAACATCACAAAAATCGCAAAAGACTACAAAAACATAATCGATCACGATTATCAGTTTATTGATGGTGCAGAAGAAAGCACATTTTATTTCAAATTCAATAGAGCTATTAAGTCTGAATTGGTGAAAATCGAGAATATATTGGATGACATCAACCATGTTCGTAATTATATAGAGATAGGTCCAGACTTCATCGACTGGGCAGATTATTATTTCCAGAATAATTTCAATAAGATAATTAACAGAGAAGAGGCATTCGAAAGCTACAAACACTCATTGCCTTATAATAGATATGCAAGTCTCAATATTCGCATTTTTATCAAGAAAGTGAAGTTGTGGTGTCAAATTAAAGGTCACACATACAATCCTGAAGAGATTATGAAGCTGAGGAGTGAGACTGAACGTAAACGTAACGAAATACGCTGGAAAGATGAGGACATAATCGGTAATACAGTAAGCGTTTATGGTTTCTACATCGGAAATAAAGAAGAAGATAACCAATAAAAATTAGCAATATGAAAAGATCTGTCACAGTAGATTTCGATGATATGTTTGATGACATGTGTTATTACGATCAAATATCATTCTTAGCAGATAAGATCTGCGACCAACGCTTAGAAGACAAGCTGAAGATTTTGCGCCACGCCTTGGCAGATGTCGAGATAATGGATTTCATCCGCCAGCATACCGATGTCGCCTTGAAGGTTCTGAGAGGCGACGGATATGTAATTCATAACGCATAATTCAAAATTCATAGTTATGGCAAAATATAAAGTGATTTTCAATCTGCGCTGTGAGAACGGCGTGGTATATAACATCGAGACAGGTTCGTATGAACTTCCGCATAAGGACTGGTATTATGAACACTATGCAACGGTCAACGCCATGAACATTTTAGTGGCAATGGCCGACGAACTCAAAGAAGGAAACAAAATAGTAACAGACTTTAAAATCATTTGGGAGGAATAGATTATGAACCTCTATAGTGAACAGTTATACCGTCATTTTCAGCAGCTGCCGAAAGGAGACTACATCAGGATCCGTGACGAGCTGTGCAAGTATATGAGATGGACTACCTCAAAATTCTATCACAAGGTTATGGGGGAAACGAGACTTACATATCAGGAAAGAGTCTATATAGAATCTTTCTTTAATAAAAAAATATTTAAAAATGATCAGCCATGTCATACTTCAATGAACGATTAAAAGCATTGCATATAACCGATAAGACAAATTCCTACAAAGCCACACAGGAAGGTCGGAGTTTCAACTTCAAGTTCTTTACAGAAACCAAAGAAGGTGACATCTCTATCAATTACATAGCTCTTAACGGAGAGGTGGAGACATACACCAAAGGTAGCGGAGGAACAAGAACCAGGTATTTCTCCAGAATACGCTACGCCACACCGAGACAGGACGGAAAGAAATATCATCAGGAAGAAGGTACTGAGACAATCCCATTTGTAACTCCGGAACTGCTGAGAAGATACAAGATATCCGAGAAAACTAAGACGCTTTACATTGTAGAAGGCGAGTTCAAGGCTTTTGCAATGTCAAACTTCGGTCTTCCGACATTCGGCATCGGAGGGATTTTCAACTTCAAGGGCAATAACAAGGACGAACTGCATCCTTATATATTTGAGTTCTGCGACAAATGCGGCGTGGAAAACATAGTGCTGCTGTTTGATGCCGACTGTCTAAAAGTGAAATGGGAGGAAGGCAAAGACCTTTCCACTCGTCCTAAGAACTTCTATAACGCATTGAACACGTTTAATGAATATCTAAAACCTCATGAGAATCTAACGCTATATTTTTCGCATATAGTGTCGGAAAGTAAATACAAAGGTATCGACGATCTGCTTTACTGTGGCGGTGAAGATGAACAGGCTGTACAGGAAATTGTGATTGAAGAACTGAAAGATTTTCTAACAAAGAAGAACAGCCACAAATATATCATCACCACCGCCATTACCGGTATATCACCGACTAAAATAAAAGGTTTTTTCGGACTTAGAGATGTCAATAACTTTTACGAAGTTTATAAGGAAGTCGTCGAAGATCGTGATTTCGTCTATAACGGCCAGACTTATTTTATAGACAATGGCAAGCCGACTCCTTTATGGAAAGGAAAACATAAGGAATACGTCCGTATCGGTATCGACTATTACAAGATAACAAACGACATCCTAAGCCTCAGTGACGGCAATACGCAGTTTGAAACGAATCTTGTGAAATGGTCGAAAGCTACCATCAAAGACGATTTCTACAAATCAGAGGATTTCGTAAGACGTATCGAAAAATATGACGGTTTC
>SUWU01000024.1 GCA_015061295.1 Lentimicrobiaceae bacterium | reverse complement strand
AAGCCGTCGGCATTGGTCTGTTCGTCTAATTCTTTAATCTGCATCAACTTACCGTCGATGTCAAAGATACCTCCTCAAGGATTCAATCCTCTTACATAACTCTTTGCAGTTTTCTATTGTTATCATGATTTTGTGATTAAAATTATTGATTTGCAAAGATAAGAAAAAGACTCTGAACTTCGACTTCGACACTGACTTTATTTTAAAACATCAATATGTTTCCTAAAAGTGAGTTCGTAAAAGAAAACAACACATCTCCCCAATTGTCAATTGTTAATTGTAAACTGTTAATTGTTAATTGTACATTATTTTGGGCGTTCCGGCTACGCCGTCGGGCTTTCCGCTATATCTTTGCTCGCTCCATCTCCGCCCCACTCCCGTTCCCGCTCCCCTTCCCATTTCCCATTCCCCATTTCCCCTCCCCGCTCCCGTTCCCCTCCCCGCACGGCTCGCAAAGGATGCCGCTTCAATCCCTAACGCTTTTTTGAGTCACCGAGTCTCTGAGTCTCTGAGTCACCAAGTTGATGCTATGATAAAATTTGTACGGACACATTGAATGCATCCACAAAAAATCCCACTGATTTCACTGATATTCACAGAAACTATCCGTGCCAATCAGTGCCAATCAGTGGGAGATTTTTATCTCTACAAATTATGCATTATGAATTAAATAAATATGTACTTCAAGATGAACAGCACTGCCAAGATGTACATTGCTGGCGTGAGCTTCTTGAATTTACCGCAGCATATATTTATTATCACGTATGAAATCATGCCGAGCATGATACCTGCTGAGATTGAATAGGCGAGAGGCATCATAGCGAGAGTGATGAAACTTGGAATAGCTTCTGTTGCGTCGTCGAAGTCGATGTTTCTCACAGGCTCCATCATGAGCATACCGACGAGGATAAGCACCGGTGCCGTAGCAGCTCCAGGAACAGAGAGGAACAATGGCGAGAAGAACAATGCTATTGCGAAACAACATGCTATGGAGAACGCTGTCAATCCGGTGCGGCCGCCTTGTGCCACGCCTGCTGCACTTTCCACGTATGTCGTTGTGGTTGAAGTACCGAGCATCGCACCTGCTGTCGTTGCGATAGCGTCAGCCATGAAAGCTTGTTTCAGCTTAGGGATACGTCCGTTTTCATCGACCATCTTAGCCTTCGTGCTAACACCGACGAGCGTTCCTACCGTGTCGAACAAATCTATGAAGAGGAAAGTGAAAACGATGACAAGCATATCGAGGGTGAAGATGTTATGCCATTCAAATTTACAGAATATAGGAGCTATAGATTCCGGAGTCGAGACAATGCCTTTAAACTCTGTTATCCCCCATCGGGATGCCGATGACAGTGGTGACGAGGATACCGATGAGCATCGCGCCTTTGACGTTCAAGGCATAGAGCACGCCTGTGATGACGAGACCTATAAGAGCTAAGAGAGCGGTGCCAGATGTGATGTCGCCGAGAGCGATGAGTGTAGCGTCGTCATTGACGATGATACCGGCGTTCTGCATACCGATGAAAGCGATGAAAAGACCGATACCGCCACCGATGGCGTAACGTAAGTTCTTAGGAATAGCATTGACAATAGCTTCGCGGATATTGGTTATTGTCATGATGATAAATAAGATACCTTCGATGAAGACGGCTGTGAGAGCAAACTGCCACGAGTATCCCATTCCCATACATACCGTAAAGACAAAGAAAGCATTGAGACCCATTCCTGGAGCAAGTCCGAAAGGAAGTTTAGCAAGAAAGGCCATCGCCAAAGTACCGATGATGGCGGCGAGTGCTGTTGTAGTAAATACCGCGCCAGCTGGCATTCCTTCGAGCAGACCGAACATCGAAGGGTTGACGGCAAGAATGTAAGACATCGTAAGGAATGTCGTAATACCCGCAACAATCTCAGTGCGAACATTATGTTTCTTAGAATCGAAACCGAAAAATTTGTTTAACATAAGATTAAAATTTAGTTAATAAAATTCGGTACGAATATAAGAAAAAAACTTAAACCTTGAACTAAGAACTTTGAACTTTTACACTGACTTTGACTCTGACTATGACTTATTGACTCAGTGACTTATTGACTTATATCCTCATAGACTTCTAACACTAACGAAAGCGAATATCCTTTCGAGACGGCGTATCTCACCAACTTCGCCTTACGTTTATAAGGGTCGGTTTCGTTTATCTTCTTGTTTTTAAGAAGATTAATAAGTTCATCTTTAAATAAATTCTCATCAATTTCAGAAAGCACATTATCTATAATATCCTTATCGATGCCTTTTGAAATAAGCGAGAGCTTAATCTTGTTGACGCCCCACTTCTTGACATTCAACTTGCTTTTCACATAAAGACGACAATAACGCTCATCGTTGATAAAGCCTTCATCTTGAAGAAAATCAATAATGAAATTCTTATCATTATCGTCATCAAGTTCAAGGGAATTTAATTTAGAATAAATCTCTTTCTTGCAACGATCCTGATAATTGCAATAATGAAGCATTTTCTTTAAAGCCGAGAATTTGTCCATAATTAGTTAAAACAGCCTTTAGGCAAAGATAAGAAAATTTCAACTCATAATTCATAATTATTTTTACCATCTTCATTTTTATTGAGACTTATATTCAAAAAAATTTTATCTTTACAAACTGAAATATATCGTTTTTCATCCGACGATATTTTTTTTAAAATTTTAAGATTAATCAATTTATTATCATAATATTATGAAAAAGGTATTTATAATTTTATGCTGCGTTTTAGCATTACAATCATGTAACAAAGACAATACAAAAAATGAAACCATCAATGGTTTCGACATCAATTGGACTGGCGATTTAGGCAAAAAAGAAAAAGACGCCGTAAGAGACATGATTTCTAATATGGTTAAGGTAGAAGCTGGAACTTTCTACATGGGCGCACAGAAGGATTCTGTCGAATATTATAATTACGACGAAGAAGCCACAAGTTTAGAAGGTCCTGTTCATGAGGTTACTGTAAGCGAGTTCTATATCAACAAATATGAAGTGACTCAGTTGCTTTGGGAAGCCATCATGGAAGAGACTCCTAATGATGAAAAAGACATGCAATGGGAAGACGAGTTCGGTAAAGGCGACAACTATCCAGCCTACAGAATCTCATATAACGAAGTCGAGACTTTCATCGGCAAGTTAAACGAATACACAGGATTACACTTCTCACTTCCAACAGAAGCTCAATGGGAATATGCAGCAAGAGGCGGCAAAGACACTTACTACTCTTTATATGCTGGAGGCGGCAATGTTTTAGAAGTGGCTTGGATTGACAGTAACAGCGACAAATGCAGTGAAATAGGAAAGAAAGATGCTAACGGCTTAGGTCTCTACGACATGAGCGGCAACGTATGGGAAATGTGTAATAATTGGTATTATGATTATAAAGATGTATGTGATACCATCACCTCAGGAGAAGATTACACAGGTTATAAAGTGTTCCGCGGCGGCAGCTGGAACACCAACGCTCAACAAGCAAGAGTGACAGCTCGTTACAAACAAGGCATCCACTACCGCGACTATAACACTGGATTCCGTTTGGTGATAGAATAATTCAATTTATAACTTAAACAATCTCTCGATCCATAACGCCTTTCCTATCTTGCGAAGGGCGTTTTTCACATATTGACGATTTTCTGGTTTGTACCAGAAGAAAAATCTCTGCTGATCTAACTTCTCCTGCTTCGTCTTGGCAACAAAGACTGGCTTCAAAGTATATGGGTCGTAACCAGAATAATAAATCTCCGTCGCTAAAGTCATCGGCGTCGGCGTGAAGTCCTGAACCTGCTCTAATCTATAACCTAAATCCTTAGTCTTCACAGCAAGTTCCGCCATATCGGTCAAAGTACAAGCCGGATGACTCGATATAAAATAAGGTATCAGCTGCTGGTTGAGATGAAATTTCTCGTTGACCTTATCGAATTTCTTTTTCAGCTTGACGAAAAGATTGAACGACGGTTTACGCATCAACTTCAAGACTTCGTCGCTCGAATGTTCAGGAGCTACTTTCAGACGACCGCTCACATGACGTTTCATCAGTTGCTCGAAATATTCATCATATCCCAATTTCCCCGAAGGATCTTCATCTGTCAAAAATAAATCATAACGGATTCCCGAGCCGATGGTAGCTTTCTTAACTTGCGGCATCTTATCGACTTCCTTATAAAGCTCGATGAGCGGATGATGGTTGGTATCTAAGTTCTTACAGATGTTAGGCTGTATGCAAGTCGGGCGCACGCACTTCTCACAGAGACTCTCATCTTTGCCTTTCATGCGATACATATTAGCCGAAGGACCGCCGAGGTCGGAGATATAACCTTTGAAATCTTCCATCTCAACGACTTGCTTCACCTCTCTCATGATCGACTTCTTGCTGCGTGATGCGACGAACTTACCCTGATGCGCCGATATGGTACAAAATGCGCATCCGCCGAAGCATCCGCGATGAATATTCACCGAATGACGAATCATCTCGTAAGCAGGAATCACGCCGCGTTTCGCATATTTAGGATGAGGCAGTCGAGTGTAAGGCAAGTCGAAAGAAGCGTCGATTTGCGCTTCCGTCATCGTCGGATAAGGAGGATTAATATATAAGGTGTGATTTCCTACATCCTGAAGCAGACGGTTGGCATGTTTCTTATTCGATTCAATCTCGACGTTCTTGAAGTTCGAGGCGTAAGTCTTCTTGTCCTTCAGACATTCCTCGTGAGAAGCCAACCGCAAATCATTCCATCCCGACTGTATGGACGTCCCTTGCCGCGTCCTCAAGAAGAAAGTCTGCGGGACATTCGTTATCTCTTCAATCTTCTTATTCTCATCTAATGCTTTAGCTATTTCCACTATCGCGAGTTCACCCATTCCATATACGCCGAGGTCAGCTTTGGAGTCGAGCATGATAGTAGGTCTCAGCTCATCAGCCCAGTAGTCGTAATGTGTAACTCTACGGAGAGACGCTTCAATTCCGCCGATGATGACAGGAGTGTCGGGATATAATTTCTTCAGTATGTTGGAATAAGTTATCGTCGCGTAGTCGGGACGGAAGCCAGCCTCGCCGCCAGGAGTGTAAGCGTCGTTAGAACGCAGACGTTTGTTGGCAGTATAATGATTCACCATCGAGTCCATCGCGCCGGCGGAGATGCCGAAGAAAAGACGCGGCTTGCCGAATTTCTTGAAGTCGCGGAGGTCGTCACGCCAATTAGGTTGCGGAATCAAAGCCACCTTATAGCCGTGACTTTCAAGGACACGACCTATGACAGCAGCGCCGAAAGCCGGATGATCGACGTAAGCGTCGCCAGTGATTATCACAATATCGACTTCGTTCCAGCCACGTAAGTCGGTCTCTTTCTTTGTTATCGGCAGCCAATCTAATAAGTTCATGCGAAAAATGCTTTTAATGATTCACGAGCGTCACGAAGTTTATCCAACCAAATCTCACCAGAGTTCTGACCTATGATGTCGGTGACATATTTTACTGAAACAAAATTAACATTCAATTCTTTACATATCTGCGCCTGAGCGAAAGCCTCCATGTCGATAACGTCGCCGTTGAAATGACCCACTTCCGTCACGAAGCTGTCGCCAGTGTTTACGATCCCTATTTGTTCATAATTATCAACAATATCGACACCTACTTTCTCAGGGAAAGAAATATCTTTACAGACATCAGGCAGTTCTATCTTCTCCATATCTCTATCAACAAAACGATGACAGACGAATATATCACCCACCTTATGACTCAGAGTTCCAGCAGTTCCCACATTGAGAACCAAGTTGTAACGATTCTCACACAGAGCTTTCGTCAGGTTAAAAGCCGAGAGCACCTTTCCCATTCCGGTTTTAAGAAACGTCAGTTCACAACCTTGAATTTCAAAAGGAAGAATCTCCTCATCAAAAGCGTAAGTCACCAATATTTTCATAGAGATAATTTTTCACAAAGATAAGAAAAGACGAATGACAAAAGACTAAAGACGAAGGAATTTTTTAATTCATAATTCACAATGCATACTTATAGTGGACTCTCTAAATTATACATTTTCTATTGCCTTAATCGCTAAATATGTCATCAGACCGACTCCAGTTTCTAAGGCGTCTTCGTCGATGTCGAAAGTAGAAGTATGCTGTTTTGAGACAATACCTTTCTCAATGTTAGAAGTACCTATACGATACATACATGCTTTAATTTCGTGTGAATACCAGGCAAAATCTTCCGCTGTCATAAGCTGCGGCAACGACTTCACCTTATCCTCGCCAAGAAAATCTATCGCATTATCCCTCAACGAATTTGTAAAACCGACATCATTCTTCAAGACAGGATAGCCCTCGTCAATCTTAACTCTCGATTTCACTCCGAACGACCTCGCAATCTCTGAACTTATTTTCTTAATCCTATTTTTTATTAACTTTCTGTCATTCTCATCAAAAGTACGCATCGTGCCTTTAAGATAAACCTTATCTGGTATCACGTTATATGTTCCGTCTGCGATGAAACTTCCGAAAGCTATTATGATAGGATTCTCCCTTTCTTCTTTGTTGAACTCAGAACTCAATTCAGAAATGGCGCACAATATCTTAGCGGCAGCGACGGTGGTGTTGGAACGTTCCTTAATCTTAGCCGCATGACCACCTTTACCGCTTATCGTGATGTTAATCTCATCGCAGGCAGCCATATAATTACCGGCATAGAAACCAACTTCTCCGCAAGGCAGATCAGGATAAACGTGCTGAGCTATGATTCTATCTACATTATTTAATACTCCATTCTCTATCATCAGTTTAGCGCCTCCTGGCAGTTTCTCTTCTCCTGGCTGAAAAATAAGTTTTATCGTTCCTTCAAATTCATCTTTCATCTGATTAAGAATATTAGCGACCCCAAGCAACATGGCAGTATGAGCGTCATGACCACAGGCGTGCATCACATTTTGTCTCAAAGACTTATAATCACAATTATTAGTTTCTTGTATTGGCAACGCGTCAATATCAGCACGAAGTGCTATGGTTCTTTTCTCCGGATTTTTACCTTTGATATTAGCGACAATACCAGTAACATTTATCGATTCGTTTTCAATTTTCCATTCATCGAGAAGGTTCTGAATAAGATGAGATGTCTCATATTCAACGAAACTCAACTCTGGATACCTATGGAGTTGACGACGAAACGCAATAATACTGTCTTTAATTTCTTTTGCTAATACCTTTATTTTTTCAATCATGATAAAAGATGTTTATGCAAAAATAGTAATAATTAAGAATGAGGAATTAGGAATGAAGAATTAATTTTAACGGGAAGGAAAAAAGAAAAAAAGAAAAAGACTAAGTAATAATAGAATAGCACTATTTTCGTGTAAACTAGTAGA
This sequence comes from Lentimicrobiaceae bacterium, assembly GCA_015061295.1. Taxonomy (GTDB): domain Bacteria; phylum Bacteroidota; class Bacteroidia; order Bacteroidales; family F082; genus Limimorpha. The sequence goes on along the minus strand of SUWU01000024.1, from coordinate 24,690 downwards.
TACAAAAAAACCACCCAGAACTTCTGAGTGGCTTTGCGGTGCTGACGAGACTCGAACTCGCGACCTCCTGCGTGACAGGCAGGCATTCTAACCAAACTGAACTACAGCACCTGCTCTTTTTTTGTTTCTCAACCCCTTTATTTCGTTGTTGATTACGGGTGCAAAGATACAACCTTTTTTCAAATCTGCAAGTACTTTTTCAAAAAAAATTAATTATTTTTTTAATTGTTTTATATAATACTGATTATCAATATTTTTAACCTTAAAAAATTATTTCATTAAAAAAGCTCCATCTTCTCTTATGTTATGATATTTTATCCCCAAATCATCAGCCTCATCAATTAATTGTGAGGCTAAGTAACAAGGTACACTTCCATCAATAATCAGATAATCAAAGTCATATACGTTTAAAAGATATGACATAGTCTGTCTCTTACGTCCATAAACAAGCATATAATCTAATGGTATTTTAAATGATAGTTCCTCTCTTGAAAAAACACTTCCATCAGACAATCCAATGAGTTTTTCATCAAAAGTTACGACATTTTTTCGTTTTCTCACAAAATGCTCATCAAAATCCTCATGAAGTAACTTACTTTTTACAGCATGATATAATCCTTTTTTTATTAAAAAATTTTCAATATTATATGAAAAAGCAGATTTGTCATTAATAAAAACAGTATCCGACAAAATCAGATGCTCTCCCCCACTGATAAAATCTATCGCTGTCGTATTGTTAATAGAATAAATTATCATCTCTTTCTGTTCATTTCGCTTCAAATTAATATCCACATTGACAATCAAAAAGACACAAGACATCACCATTATTAACAACAACAATTTTACATCCTTACATTCAATTAAGAGCAATAACAGCAACAACATTACCAGCAAAATAACAAATTGAATATCATTTATGTACAAACCTTTAATTATAGAGTATGGTAATGATTCAATCCAAGATACGCCGAAGTTCATAACATAAATCATCTTAGAAACAACCCAAGTAACTGCAACATTAACATATGGAATAAAAAATATCAGCAACATTATCATTCCACCAATTATCACAACAGAAGAAATTGGAGTCATAAAGAGATTGCTCAGCCAGAAATATATCGGAAATTGATGAAAATAATAAATAGTAAATGACGCTGTAGCTATCTGAGCCGATATAGTAACAGAAGTAATTTCCCATACTTTATTGACAATCTTGTATTTAAAATAAAACATCTTAGATATTGGAACTTGTAAAACGACTATTCCAATAACTGCCACATAAGAAAGTTGGAATCCCACGTCAAAGAGATTAGCTGGATTGACGCATAATAATATAAAAGCAGAAGCTGCTAACGAATTAAGAACAACACCTTTTTTGTTAATAACATTTCCTATTATCACAAAAGACAGCATAATAGTAGCTCTTAATATAGAAGGAGCGAGTCCAGCAAGCAAAGCATATAACCATATTAAAAACAAGAGAATCAGATGTTTAACAACACGTTGAATTTTCTTTCTTTCATTAAGAAAGATTAACATATAAGAAAACACCATAAAGATAACGCCAACATGAAGCCCTGATACACAAAGAATATGCATCGCTCCCGCCGCAACATATTTCTGCCTTAACTCCTGAGGCAGGCTATCATCATAACCCAATAAAATTGCTGCTGCAACAGCATATTCTTCATCATGAACTCCAAGCTTTTTTATTGTTTCAAGAAGAAAATCCCTCAGCCAATATGAGAATCTATAAATAGGATTAGAATCGTTATAATCAATATCAATCCAAGCATCTGAATTCAAATACACCTGATGCGTCACACCTCTCTTGTATAGATAATCCTTATAATCGAACTGTTCCGGATTTGGAGGTTTTTCAACTTCTTCAGGATTTGTCGTAAAAATAATACAATCGCCATATTTCAACTTTAAAGAATTTTCATCTTTCTCAAAATATGCAATAACTTTAGAATCAATACCTTTAAGGTTAGATTCATCTTCAAAAGCAAATACATTCAACATTACCTTGACAGAGTTTTTCTTCATCATAGGGCATTCAGAAAGTCGTGCAAGATAATACTTAGGAATATTATCTATCTTTGATATATCATTGACAATCAATTTAAAACCTTTTATTTTAACAAAAGAAAAACCTAATAATATAAGGTATATAAATAATAACGAGAAAAAGATCCATCGATAATGATAACTCTTGAATAATTTTGAGACAACTATCAAGGAGATTAACAAAAAGAAAAGAATTATTAACAAAACACGGATTGTTTTCTCTTCAGATAATAAACTATCTAAAGAAAATGCCAGAAAGATTCCTATTGCGAAAGGAATTAATAGCCTGATAAACGGATATTTACACCACGAAATCATCTTGCATCATAAACTTTGGTTTCGTGATGCAAGATAAGAATAATTTTAATACATAAAACTTTGAATCACAATTTTTTATGTTAAAAATTATTTAGATTTTTTCTTTATATCATTAATTATAATTGTAGCGGCATTTTTAGATGCGCCTGCATTACCAAGTTTCAGTCTAAGATCCTCATAATCATCTATTAAACTACATTGACGTTTAGGATCAGAGAGTAACTGTTTCAACTCATCAGATATATTCTCCACCGTCAAATCATTCTGTATCAGCTCTTTTACAACAGGTTTATCCATTATCAAATTAACGAGGCAGATATACTTAACTTTCACAAGTCGTTTTGCTATGCTGTAAGATATAGGATTACCTTTATAGCAAATCACTTCTGGCACAAAAAACAATGCTGTTTCCAACGTAGCTGTTCCAGAAGTAACCACAGCAGCACTAGCGACTTGTAGTAATTGATATGTTTTATTGACAACAAATTTAACATTATTATCACCCACTATTTTGTTATAGAACTCAATTGGCAACGAAGGAGCACATCCTATAACAAATTGATAATTAGGAAATTTAGGGACAACACGAAGCATCACTTCCAACATGCGAGTCACTTCTTGTTTTCGGCTACCTGGCAGAAGAGCAATTATTTCCTTTTTAGGATGAAGATTATTCTGTTTTATAAAAGTCTGTCTATTAACATGTTTTATCTTTGAGATCTCATCAAGAAGAGGATGTCCCACGAAATGAGCATCGATGTTATAATTATTATAGAAATCCTTTTCAAACGGCAGTATAACCAACATTTTATCCACCACTTTCTTAATAGTGTGGACGCGACGTTTTTTCCAAGCCCACACCTGTGGAGAAATATAATAATAGACTTTGATATTATGTTTATGAGCGAATTTAGCCACCTTAAGGTTAAATCCTGGATAATCAATGAGTATGATAGCGTCTGGTTTAAATTTAAGAATATCTTTTTTACAAAAGCTAAGGTTTCTTAAAATAGTTCTAAGATGCATCAACACCTCTACGAAACCCATGAAAGCCAAGTCCTTATAATGTTTTATCAAGGTAGCGCCTTGTTTCTTCATAAGATTTCCACCCCACGCACGTATTTTAGCATTAGGATCTTTCTTTTTCAGAGCTGCTATCAGATTAGCTCCATGTAAATCGCCAGAGGCTTCGCCCGCTATCACATAATATTTCATATCACAATTTCCATTCTTTTAATAGTTGCAACGATGCGTTATCTGTCATATCACACATTGTAGGCACAACAGACACATAATTATTCTTCAAGGCGAAAATATCAGTACCATCGGAGAAATCCTCTTCAATAAATTCACCTGTAAGCCAATAATAATCTCTACCAAAAGGATCTGTTCTTTTCTCAAAAGTTTGATTCCAACGACCTTTAGCTTGACGGCATATCTTAATACCATTAATCTGATTATCAGAAATCTTAGGAATATTAACATTAAGGCAGATACCCTTAGGCAAACCATTTTTTAGAACCATACGAGAGATGGTATCCACATAACAATCAACATGATCGAAAATTGCATTAGGAGAAAAATCGAGCAAGCTAAAACCAATAGCGTTTACACCGTCGAGACAAGCCTCTAAAGCAGCACCCATTGTTCCAGAATACAATACATTAGCAGAAGCATTAGAGCCATGATTAATACCAGAAACCATAAGATCAGGCATTCGTCCATCAGTAAACCTATATCCTATTTTAACACAATCGACGGGGCGTCCGTTGCACACATACAATTTATAATCCAAATCACTATCAGCCTGATAGACTCTCAAAGGCTCTTGTGTTGTTATTGAATGACTCTGCCCCGACATTGGCTTTTCTGTTGATATAGCAACAACTTCACCAATATTACGCATCAATTCTATTAATTTGTAAAAACCTTTTGCACGATACCCATCATCGTTTGCAATCATAATCAAAGGCTTCTTTCCCATCACTTTATTATTTTCTAATATCAATTAAAAACATTTTAACACCTGATATAACTTCTGTGTTGGTAATCCCATCACATTAAAATACGAACCTTCAACAGAGCTAACACCAATATAGCCAATCCACTCTTGAATGCCATATGAACCTGCCTTGTCAAACGGTTTATAATTATTAACATAATATTCTATTTCTTCATCATCAAGAATGTTAAAAAACACCTTTGAAGCAACAGAAAATGTCTTAGCCTTACTTTTTGTTCGAACCGTAACACCTGTGATAACCATATGTTTTTTTCCTGAAAGAAGAGCCAACATATTACGAGCGTCATCCGCATTTTGAGGTTTTCCAAGTATCTTATCATCAACAACTACAATAGTATCGGCAGTTATAACCATATAATTATCAGGAAGTTCAACATCTTCAAAAGATTTAGCTTTTTTTAAGCTAAGATAAGGTGCCACATCAAATACCGACATATTTAAAGGATAAGATTCATCAACATCCTTTGTCATAACAGAAAACTCTACACCTATCCCTCTCAGAAGTTCCTGTCTCCGTGGCGATTTTGAAGCAAGGACGATATTATATTCTTTTAAATTCTCCAACATCATATCATAAATATTATAGACAACAATCCTATGAGCATCATAAACTTAGAGATATTAGATGCGGTATGATAATCTTTCTTTTCTTTTGCCTTAGATATTTTAACAATCAAACAGATAGAACTCAAGATTACCATCATAATAATAGATAAAGCTATGAATAACTGTAACTTATATAGCAAATACATATAAGTTACAAGAAACAATATAAGAGATATTGTTAAAACATAAATAATTGTCTTTGTTTTACTTATACCATATACAATAGGCAATGAGCGACAATGTATCGACGCATCGCCATCATAATCTTCAGCATCTTTTATTATCTCTCTTATCAAGGTAGTAATAAATGCGAATGCTGTATAAATCAAGACGAAACGAAGTATATACAACATAATATCTTTTACCATCGAAAGGATAAGCACATTTGAAGAAAGATAAATCATCTCAAACAGCCAAGGCACAAAGACAGCAAAAGACACTGACAATGAGACTATTATATTACCAGCAAGCAGTTTCTTCTTATATGTTGAGGAATAAGAATACAACACACATGCAAGCAATAACATCAAGGCGAACAAAGTAAAAAACTTAGTTTTTGCTATCATTATACTTGACATCAATGCCATCAACAATCCAACAAATGTAAGGACGTTATAAAAGATCTTAGTCTCATTCTTAGAAAATATTTTTGTAACTATAAGATTATCAGGCTTATTTATCGCATCTGCGTCAGTATCGAAGAAGTCGTTTATGACATAACCGCCGGCGGCGATAAAGACCATCGACAACAGAAGCATCACAAACGCCGCCGGCGATGGAAGCACCGATGGTATTCCTGTTACTGGCAAAGGTAACATCAAGCAATAATAAACTAAGCACATCATCACTGCTATCATTAGCAGATTAGGCCATCTAACAAGTTGAAAAAAATATTTTATCTTGTTCATGCTCATTCTATTTACCAGATATAACAACTAAAATCTTTCATCCACTTATCTTGAGCCTTGAGCACCTGTTCTATAATATCACGTACTGCACCTTTTCCTCCACCGAAGTGACTAATATACAGACTTATATCTTTAATCTCAGGAGAAGCATCGGCAGGACATACAGGAATACCTACCATTTTCATGACTGGATAATCTGGAAGATCATCACCCATATAAACTATCTGTTCTGGTTTCAAATTATTGGTTTCCATATATTTCTGTAAGACTCCAACTTTGTTAGATGAACGTACAAAGACATCTTTCACACCGAGCATCATCATTCTCTTCTCTATTGATATTGAATAACCTCCAGTTATCACAGCGATATTATAACCGAGACGAGCCGCAAGTTGTATAGCATAGCCATCTTTCACATTACTACTACGCAGAGGTTCGCCATTACCATCAACGAGAACGTCGCCACTTGTCATAACACCATCATAATCAAAAACAAAAGTTGTAATATCCTTTAATCTTTCTTTATAATTAATCATTTTATTTATATTTATTTAGTATGTAATCTGTCAAAATTTCATATATCTTTTTTTCTTCTATATCATTCTCTAACATCTGTTTATGAGCATTTATTGTTTTCATATCCTTCCTTCTTGCAGGTCCTGTCAATGCATCTTTAGGACCAAGTGAGAATGATTTCTTTATAGTTTCATTCACAAGAGATCTAAATATAGAAATATCTAAGTTCTTTCTATCGAGAAGTTTATTTGCAATTTGTAACATAACATTAACGAAATTAGATACATAGACTGCATTCATATGAACATACGCTCTATTTTCGTCAGACGACTCTACCACTAATTCCGACATCACACTTGCTAAAGCCATCAACTTTTCAACATCATTAGGAGAAGATGCCGTTATTATAATTGGAACATCTTTAAAATCAACATCATAATCCTTTGTAATAGTTTGTAAAGGATAAATCACTCCATGATGTAGAAATTTGTTAAGAATATTTGAAGGTTTCATACCAGAAGTATGAACCACCATAGCATTAGAAGACTTCAGTTTAGAAGCCACATCTTCTATAGCATCATCACTTACAGCAATAATCACTATATCGCAATCCACTATCTCATCAAAATTAAGCGTTGCAACGATATCAAATTTCGTCTTTATTTCCGATATAACATCAGGATTGCGCACGAGCATCCTATATACATTTATTCCATTATTTTTCAGCACTTTAGCATAAGCAAAAGCTACATTTCCAGAACCAACAATCGCTATTTTCTCGAATGGAATCATTATAAAATAAATTTTTGACGAAGATACAAAAAAAACACAGAACGGCGAGATAGTAGCAAAATCCTATTACCGTTAACTTATGTTAATTTCCGTTAACTTATACTAATTTCCGTTAACTTTTTAATAAAATCCGATGACTTTTAAAATTTAACATTTTATTAACATTCTATAAATCACAATATATCAATAAGATACGACAATACACCCATTAAAGAGGCTAAAAGGGTATTGACAAAAATAAAATCTGATATATTTTTGCAAGCGAAACAACAAACAACAATCAATTTTTACAAACTAAAAAACAACATTATTATGACAACAATTGAGTTCAACAGCAGTCTAACAAATTTACAAGACAATCTTGAGACATTTGCTAAACAACTGACAGGCAACGAAGACGATGCCAAAGACTTGACACAGGAGACATTTCTCAAAGCTTTAATTTACAGAGAGAAATATGTCAACCACAACAATTTCAAGGCATGGGTTTACACCATCATGAAAAACATTTTTATCAACAACTACCGTAGAACGAAGAAAGCCAAGACATTAATCGACCAAAGTGAAGATCTTTACTATTTAAACATCAGCAACTCACACACCGACACTGATCCTGAAAGCATTCTCAACGCAATTGAATTAGAGAAAGGCATCAAGAATTTAGACGAAGAATTTAGAAAAGCATTCGACATGTACAATGAAGGATATAAATACAAGGAAATTGCAGACTGTTTACATTTAACGATTGGAACAGTAAAGAGCCGTATTTTTTACAGCAGAAAAAAATTAATGAATCAGATGAACGAATATTATCCTAATTAGTTTTTTATTACATTGCGATGGGCGGTGGCGCCGAGTTCACGCTCATCGCTCATCACTTTAAGTAAAAATAGTTTAAATCAAATACAATAAAGTCGATAAATTCTTGTTAATTTTGCACATTATTAAATAAACACAGACATGATGATAGAAACAGACATTCGTGAATTAAATGAAAGGATTCAGAGAGAGAGTCAGTTCATCGACCTCATCAACCTTGAGATGAGCAAAGTGATTGTTGGACAGAAGCATATGACAGAAAGATTGCTTATTGGATTATTATCAAACGGTCATATACTTTTAGAAGGCGTACCTGGGTTAGCGAAGACATTAGCCATAAAGACATTATCAAATATCATCGATGCTGACTTCAGTCGTATCCAATTTACCCCCGACTTGTTACCAGCCGACTTAATCGGCACCATGATTTATAGTCAGAAAAATGAAGAGTTTATAGTTCGTAAAGGTCCTGTCTTTGCAAATTTTGTTTTAGCCGATGAAATTAACCGTTCTCCTGCAAAAGTACAAAGTGCTTTACTTGAAGCTATGCAAGAACATCAAGTTACTATTGGAGAAAACACGTTTGCTTTGCCAGATCCATTCTTAGTAATGGCGACACAGAACCCCATTGAGCAAGAAGGAACATACCCATTACCAGAAGCACAAGTTGACCGTTTCATGCTCAAAGTCATCATCGACTATCCTAAGAAAGAAGAAGAGAAAGTAATTCTTCGCCAAAACATCAACAAAGACTATCCAGAGGTAAAACCTGTCACTTCAACGAAAGAGATATTAAATGCAAGAAAAGTTTGTCGCGAAGTATATCTCGACGAAAAGATTGAGAACTACATCACCGACATCGTCTTTGCCTCACGTTACCCCAACGATTATAAGCTCAAGAAATTTGCCGGTTTAATAAGCTACGGCGGATCACCACGTGCTACAATCAATTTAGCTATGGCTGCAAAAGCATATGCATTCATCAAGCGTCGTGGTTATGTCATTCCAGAAGACGTTCGCGCCGTCGCACCAGATGTGATGCGCCATCGTATCGGGCTCACTTATGAAGCTGAAGCAGAGAATATCACGACAGAAGAAATCATCAATGAGATACTTAATATTGTTGAAGTACCTTGATTTATTGAACTATGGAAACAAACGAACTATTTAAAAAGGTTAGAAAAATCGAGATAAAGACACGAGGATTGACCAACAACATCTTTTCTGGTCAATATCATAGTGCCTTTAAAGGGCGTGGCATGACCTTCAGTGAAGTTCGTGAATATCAGTATGGTGACGACATTCGTAACATAGATTGGAACGTGACAGCACGTTTTAACCGTCCTTTTGTCAAGATCTTTGAAGAAGAAAGAGAGATGACTGTAATGCTACTTATCGATGTTTCTGGTTCAAATGACTTTGGCTCTGTCAATATCTCGAAAAGAGAACTAACCGCAGAACTCGCAGCTGTTTTAGCATTTTCTGCAATACAAAATAACGATAAAGTTGGCGTTATCTTTTTCAGCGACCAAGTGGAAAAATTCATTCCACCCAAGAAAGGCTCCAGTCACATCTTGAGAATCATCCGTGAGATAGTGACTTTCACGCCACAACACAAAGGAACTGATATTGGAGAAGGACTACGTTTCTTGACAAGCGCAATAAAGAAAAGAACTACTGCCTTTCTCATTTCCGACTTCATCACAGGTAAATCGTTTGAACAACAGATCAGAATTGCTGCAAACAAACACGATTTAGTGTGTTTGAGAATAACAGATAAGAGAGAACTCGTCATCCCTAAGATAGGTCTTATAAAATTTAGAGATTCAGAGACTAACAAAGATATTTGGGTCGATACTTCAATGAGTTCATGGAACGAAGCCTATCAAAAATATATTCAACAACAGTCGGCTAAATTAAATAAAATCTTTGCCAACAACGGCATCGACAATACGTTAATTTACACCGACATGGATTATGTTAAACCTTTAATGCAGTTGTTTAAGAAAAGAGAATCAAGAAGATGAGATATATAAAACTATATTTCTTAACAGCAATAACAGCACTGATGTTGTTTAGTCATCACTGCAATGCTCAGGACATTTCTGCCATCGCAAGCATAAACAAAGATAGCATTTATGCAGGTCAACCTATTGATTATTATTTAAACATCAACATTCCTAAAGATTACATCATCGAATGGAACAATTTCAACGACACATTGAGTCACAACATAGAGATACTTGATGTTAGTGAAGCAACGGAGATGTTAACAAATAATGGCAAAGACTTAACAATATCGAAGACACTCAAATTAACAACATTCGACACAGGATATGTTGAGATACCTCGTCTTAACATAAAATACCACAAAACTATTGATGATACAAGTACATACGAATTTAAGACAAACATCTTAGATTTATATGTTAAAGGCGTAAGTATAGACACCACCAACGCTTATAGAGACATCAAAGCCCCGATAAAACAAAACTTCACTTTTGAAGAAAGTGTTCCTTATATCGGAGGTGTCATCATCTTGGCAGGTTTGGTGTTGTTAATCATATTCTTAGTAAGATATTTCCGCAAGAAAAGAAGTGTAGGCGAGATAGAAGAAGTGAGACCTAAAATACCTGCGATAGTAACAGCTCGCGAGAAGATGTTAAAACTTAAAGACGCAAACCTCTGGCAGTCAGGAAAATTAAAAGAATATTATACAGATTTAACAGACATTGTCAGAGAATATCTCGAAGGTCAATTTTGTATTGAAGCTATAGAAATGACATCAGACGAAATCGTAGAAGAAGTCAAGAAATTAGGATTAGACATCAGCACTCAGAACAAGTTACAAGAAACGCTTCTCACTGCTGATTTGGTAAAATTTGCTAAAGCCAACACCACATCTACACAGAACGACGACGCCTTCAGCAACATCAACTCTTTCATTGAAGATTCTTACACATTCCAAGAGGAGATGGAAAGAAAAAAGACGGAAGAAGAGAGAAGTAAGAAATACGATTTTGACGACACATTAACAGAGCAACGAGAAACGGAGGATACAAAATGAGTTCTTTTGAATTTGCATCGCCATATTTCCTGTACGGATTAGCCATTATACCTATATTAATTATATGGTATATTTTCAGGTGTAACAATCAACAAGCATACGTCAGATTCTCCGACACAGGATTTTTCAACAAATTGCCTAAGTCATGGAGAAGTTATCTAAGACATATCGTTTTTGTTTTAGAGATTGGAGCATTATCGCTATTCATTGTAGCATTAGCTCGTCCTCAAAGTAGTTCAAAGAACAAAAAAGTCAATGTTGAAGGTATCGACATTGTATTAACTATGGATATATCCAGCAGTATGTTGGCTCGTGACTTAAAACCTGACAGACTTGAAGCCTCTAAGGAAGTTGCTTCCAACTTCGTAGAAGGACGTCCTAACGACAGAATGGGATTAGTTGTTTTCAGTGGGGAGACATTCACACAAGTACCTCTCACAACAGATCACGCCATGATGTTGAATATGTTAAAAGACATGAAGTGCGGCATGTTGGAAGACGGGACAGCTATCGGCGATGGATTAGCATCAGCAGTAAGTCGTCTTAAAGATAGTGAAGCAATATCAAAAGTCGTCATTTTATTGACCGATGGAGACAACAACGCTGGTTCTATAACACCCGCCACAGCAGCAGAGATGGCAAAAATATACGGCATCAGAGTATATACTATAGGTGCTGGGACAAGAGGAATGGCTCCATATCCTGTACAGACACCTTTTGGCGGAATACAATACCAACAAGTTCCTGTCAAAATAAATGAGACCTTACTACAACAGATCGCCGATGAGACAGGAGGAAAATATTTCAGAGCAGAATCAAAAGAAAGTCTGCAAAAGATATACGATGAGATAGATCAAATGGAACGTTCAAAGATAGAAGTCAATGAGTTCCAGCGATTACACGAAGAGTTCTACCCCTTTGTAATATGGGGATTAATACTTCTAATAGCTGCATTCTTGTTAAAAAATACGATTTTCAAATCAATAACAGATTAAAACTATGGAAAACAACATATTAAGATTTGAACATCCTGAATACTTATATTGGCTTCTCATAATACCAATATTGATAGCCGTATATGTAACGATACGTATAATAAATAAAAAACGATTCAGCAAATTTGCCGACTCAAAATTCATAGAACTTCTAGCACCTTTAACATCCAATTCAAGGAGTAATATAAAATTCATTTTGTCATTATTAGTAATATCATTAGGCATTTTATCTATTGCTAATCTTCAAAGTGGATCAAAGATGGAAGAGGTAAAACGCGAAGGTATCGATTTATTTTTCTGCATAGACATATCAAATTCTATGAATGCTGAAGACATCGCACCTAACCGATTGGAGCGTTCAAAGCAAGCCATCAACAACATTATCAATAAGCTAAATGGCGACCGAGTCGGTATCATTGTTTTTGCCGGCAATGCTTACGTACAATTACCAATCACCACCGACTATTCAGCAGCAAAGATGTTTCTTTCAACAATAAACACCGACTTAATTCCCACACAAGGAACAGAGATTGGAAGCGCAATAAATTTAGCATCAAAATCATTTGGTACAAATGAAAATAATAAAGCTATAGTGGTCATATCCGACGGCGAAGACCATGAAAACGGAGATGCCATAAAAGCTGTTCAAGAAGCAGCCAAATTAGGCATCAAAATCTATACTATAGGCATGGGCTTAGAAGATGGAGCGCCTATACCTACATATAATAAATACGGGAAACGTACAGGATACAAAAAAGATAAGAATGGCAACATAGTCATAACTAAGTTAGACGACAACATGTTACGCCAGATAGCTGAGATAGGCGATGGTATTTACAGAAGAGCCAGCAATTCAAACGTCGGTCTCGACGAGATATATGAAGAAATCAACAAATCAGATAAATCGGAGATAGAAGCAAAGGTCTTCAGCGACTATGAAGATCAATTCCAATGGTTTTTAGGAGCAGCGATAATACTATTAATAATAGAACTCTTAATCTCTTCTGGAAAAAAAGATTGGGAGTCGAAATTCAACTTTTTTGAGCCAAAGCAATGAAAACAAGAAACAAAATAGGTATAGTGATATTATTCTTGCTAATCAGCATGATGAATATTGAAGCACAGACTGATAAAGGTTTTATCAGACAAGGTAACAACGATTTTAAAAAAGGTGAATATTCTGAGGCTGAGATAAAGTATCGTAAGTCTTTAGACAAAGAATATAACACCAAAGCGGAGTTTAACTTAGGCGATGCTTTATATAAACAAAATAACTTTGAAGAAGCTGCTAAGGCATTCAGTAGCGTATCTGAGAGAAATACCACGCCTGAGATAGAAGCTAACTCATACTATAATTTAGGCAACAGCCTAATGGCTCAAGAAAAATACGCTGAAGCTTTTGAAGCCTACAAAAAGTCACTGAAGCTAAATCCTGATGATGAAGATGCCCGATATAATTTAGAATATGCTCGTTGGAAAATAATAAAACAACAAGAACAACAAAATCAACAAAATAAAAACCAACAGAATCAAGAGCAACAGCAACAAGAGCAACAGCAACAAGAACAAAAAGATCAACAACAGCAAGAACAAGAGCAGCAACAGAATCAAGAACAGCAACAAGAGCAGCAACAAGAGCAGCAACAACAAATGTCGAAAGAAGATGCTGAAAGAATGTTACAAGCTCTTGAAAATCAAGAGAAAGAGACAATGGATGAGCTAAACGAGAAAAAAGCAGCTCAGATGCAAAAAAGAAGAGTTGAAAAAGATTGGTAATATATCTAATAAGATTATATTTTTGCATAATGAAAACAGACAATATGAAAACGAAGATCATATACCTAATAGCGATTATATTTACCCTCTCATATAATATTGAGGCACAATCAGATGTAACGTTTAAAACTATTAGTAAGAAACAAGTTTCCGTAGGAGAACAATTTCAAGTCTCATACGAGTTGAATGGTGACGGAAAAGATTTCAAGTCTCCCAACTTCAACAATTTTGAGATTCTTGGTGGACCATTCTCATCAACAAGTTCGAGCATACAAGTAATAAACGGATCTGTGACGAGAACAAATACACAAACGTATTCGTTCCATCTAAGAGCCATCAAAGAAGGAAAGTTCATGCTTCCTCAAGCATCAATCACCGTTGATAAAAAGAGAGTAACAAGCGATCCTTTTGAAATCAATGTTATTGCTTCCAACAACAATGTAAACGATGGCAGTGAAGCATCGATACAGACAGGCAACAATTCAAGTAACAAAGACATCATTCTTGAAGCCGTTCCAAGCAAACGCAAAGCATACTTAGGAGAACAGATTGTATTGACATACAGAATCTTCTTCACCATACCAATATCACAACTATCAATATCAGAATCACCTTCATATACAGGATTTTGGACCAAAGATATTACCGACAATAATGGATCTTTACAGCAATCGTCAATAATACGAGATGGTCAGCAATACAATGTAGCCACTATTCAAGAGATTGTACTTTTCCCGCAGAAGACAGGTGAACTTATCATAGACCCATTAGACATCAGCTGTTTAGCACAGATACGACAAGAAAGAAACCGTTCAAGAGGCTATGATCCTTTTGAAGACTTCTTTGGTGACGTAATGAGTTCTTCATACAGAAACGTAAGAAAAGACATCAAGTCACAACCTATAAAAATAGAGGTAGAACCACTACCTAACATCGACAAACCGGCCGATTTCAAAGGAGCTGTCGGACAATTTACATTCACATCAAAAATCGACAAGACAGAACTCAAAGCCAATGAAGCTTTTACATTTACATTGACAGCATCTGGCAAAGGTAATATTGAACTCTTAGAACTCCCTAAGCCAGTCTTTCCACCCGACTTTGAAGTTTATGATCCGAAGATAACTTCATCAGTAAAAGACAACGCATTAGGTATCAGTGGCAGCAAAAAAGCAGAGTATATAGTGATACCTCGTGTTGCTGGTGACTTCCACATCAAAGGCGTTGATTTCTCTTACTTCGACCCTTCGTTAAAAAAATACGTCACATTAACATCTGATGACTACGATATAAGCGTAGCCAAGTCGGATATTACACAAAGCAGCGGTTCCATTTATACACCAGGACAGGCCGACATCAAATATCTCGGCAGCGATATACGGCATATAAACGTAAATAACAACAGGTTAAGCATCACCGGCACTACATTCTTCTTATCACCTTTATATATCATAATAATGATATTGATAGTAGTTATGTTCGCGATAGCACTCATCATTCATAAAAGAATGAATAAGTTGAACAACAACCAAGTGATGATGCGTAACAAAAAAGCCACGAAAGTTGCAAAGAAAAGACTCACTAACGCTCACATCAATCTTAAGAATGGCAACCAAAATGGTTTTTATGAAGAACTATCGCAGGCGTTGTGGGGTTATATCTCAGACAAATTAAACATTCCACTATCACAACTATCAATGGATAGCGTGAAGGAAGTAATGACCAACAATGCCATAACAGAAGAAATCATTAATGAGTTCATTGAATTGTTAAACAATTGTGAGTTTGCCCGTTTTGCGCCAGGAGATCCGAGTAAAAAAATGGACGAGTTATATCACAAAGGTATTGATGTAATAACAAAAATTGAAAAAAAATTAAAGTAGTTAATCATGAGATCTAAGATAAACATAACAATACGCCTTATTGCAATAATATTTGTAGGCACCTTATTCTCAGAGGTAAAAGCTCAAAATCCAGAGACATTACTTCAAGAAGCCAACGCATTATACAACAATAACGCTTACGACTCTGCTGCAGTCGTATATGAAAGCATCATCAACAAAGGATACTCATCTGCAGAATTATATTATAATCTTGGGAACACATATTATAAATTAAGGAACTATCCATTAGCTATTTTATATTACGAGAAATCGTTGAAATTAGACCCTCAGAACGAAGACACAAAACACAACATAGAGATAGCTCAGATGTTTATTACAGATAAGATAGAACCAATACCCGAATTTTTTCTAAAAAACTGGTGGAATAATATCAGTGATAATTTCACTTTAAACACATGGGCAATCATAACAATTGTTATATTCTTTTTACTTCTGTTGATAGTATTTTTATACATCACAGCCAAAAGTAAAGCCATGAGGAAAGTAACATTTTTTGTAGGTATAACATTCATAATCCTCACAATATGCAGTTTCACCATCTCGATACAGAAATATAACTATTACACATCACATAACGAGGGCATTATCATAAGTCCAACAATAACTGTTAAAAGTTCACCATCAGAGACAAGTGTAGATTTATTTGTACTTCATGAAGGTTCGAAGGTAAAGATACTTGATCAGACCGACGATTGGAACAAGATAAAGATAGCCAATGGAAGCATCGGATGGCTACCATCATCGACAATCATTAGATACTAAGCAATATCATTTATTGACTTTTGAGATAAGTGTAAAAAAAATGTTTTTTTTACAAAAAATCTCTTGCACGAAATCAAAATTTATAGTATTTTAGCACCCTTAAACATCTTGAAATATAAAAGTAATAAATATCTAAATTAGGTGATATGAAAAAAAGATTTTTACCAATTAGTTTGTTTTTGACAATCATTGTCTTAGTACAAACCAGCTTTGTAGTTAATGCAAATGGTGATTCTGGAAAATATAATCCAAGAGGAGCTTCGCAAGCTACAGTTGAATCATTTATGAAGAGCATTCGTGCCAATCAAGAGACAGGATTAATTGATCCAGCATGGTTAGTCGATAACTCATCAATGTCACAATCAAGAGAAGAAAGTTTAAATTGGACATCATTAGGACCCGACAATTATGGTTCATTAACAAGAGCTATCGTTTATGATAAGAACGATGCCAGCTACCAAACAATCTATATCGGAACAATGGGTGGCGGTATTCTCAAATCTACCAATGGCGGTATCACATGGAAATCCATAAGCGATAATATGATGGTCAGTTCTATGGTACAAACACAAAAAGGGGATTTGTATGTCGGTACAGGTGAAGGTCGTAGTGCTCAAAATCAAAATGGTTTAAATGACCTCAACTATTCAACAGGTTTCCAAGGTGAAGGTATCTACAAATCAACAGATGGTAATGTTTTTGAAAAAATGAACGGCACATCTGAATGGACCTTTGTCAATGA
Organism: Lentimicrobiaceae bacterium; assembly: GCA_015061295.1. GTDB lineage: Bacteria > Bacteroidota > Bacteroidia > Bacteroidales > F082 > Limimorpha. The sequence goes on along the minus strand of SUWU01000024.1, from coordinate 7,392 downwards.
CCTTGCTGTTTACGAAAACACAGTATATGCAGCCACATCAGAAGGTCTGTTTGTAACAACAGATGGTGAAAACTGGAACTTAGTTATGGAAGGCGTTGCTTACAACGTTGAAGTTAACAAAACAGGCATAGTCTTAGCATTAGTTGATAACAACATTCACACATACAACCCAGAAAGCCAAGAGACAAGTATCATTACAAATAATGAAACCAACATGTTGCCTGCAAACACATCATACAAAGTTATTGCAGCATCTCCATCCAACCCTGATTATATTTATGTAGCTTATATCGATAAGAACAAATCAGACACAACAACATACCAAACAGGTAGAATTTATTACACAGACAATTTCACAAGTGAAACATCAGAATGGAAAGTTGCTTATGAGATAACGAATCTCTATAACTTGTTTGGTTCAAATGGTTTATTAGATCATGCTCTCATAGTTTATCCTAATAACCCTAAGAAAATATTAGTTGGTGGTGCTGACTTATGGGTTTTAGAAGACAACACAAATAGCGGTATATACAGAGTTGAGAAGATATCAAGCGGTAATGGTTTCCAAATTTCAAACTCAGGTGGTACCTACATGTATAATTATTCATATGTTCACACAGGTATCCAAAACATCGCTTTCAATCCTAACAATGCAAATGAGTTCTTCATCGGCAGCGAAGGCGGTATCTTCCAAGGTAAATACAATTCTAATAGCGGTTATACTTTTGAAGGTAAAAATCGTTACTTTGCTGACAGCGAGAACCATACTTCAGTAGCAAGAATGTTCAACGTTGCTCACTCAGGTAACACCACTGTAATTGGCGGAAGTTTAGATCACGGAACAATAAAGGTCATTGGCGATCCTACTTTAAATGATGTTTGTACAGGTAGCGCCATCTTCCCTAACGACCAAACAAGTACTGATGCTTCTGCAACATATGGTTCATTCAACTATACAATGTCAGGTGGACCTTGCGCTATATCAACCATTAATCCTAATGCAATGTTCATCACAGTGACAGGCGGTCACAGCATAGGAACATCGATCTTTAGAACACAAACATCAGGTAACGACTACGACAAAGAAAACTTCTCATATTCTGCAACAGAAAATGCACCTTATTTATATGCACAAGGTACTTTTAGAACTCCTATCGCATTATATGAAAACTATAACGATATTAAAGCTATAGATAATGTTATGTTCTATAACACCGACACAATAACATACAATGTTGGTGACACTTTAGTTGCTTATAGTTTAAATGGTGATTATCCATTTGAATTTATCCTCACAAAAGACTTAGTTCCAGGCGACTCTATTGAGGTTCAAGACGTTATATCATCAACATTTATCACATCAGCAAAAGAAAAGAATACCAGTAAGAACATCAACTTATATATAACAAGAGACGCATTGAAATTCAATGAAAAGGTTGATTGGTGGAAGATAGCAACATTAACAAGCTCTCCTAATGTCATTACAATTTCCAACAATGGTGACGTTGCTTACGTTGGAACACTCGATGGCAAACTATATAAATATGAAGGCCTTACAGATGCAACTACAATGTTAGCTGTAGAAGGACAAGAAGGAACAGAAGATAAGTATGAATATACATTCGATTCTATCCCTGACACTAGCGTTGAATGGAACTCATCATACATATATGACAAAATTATCGTCGATTCTATCATCGGTGGTGACACAGTTCATACAGAAGTTATCATAGATTCAACACTTGTTGTCGATACAGTATGGATGCAAACAGATATCAAATTAGACTCTACTCTAATCCCTGGTACAGATCCTATAGCAAGTCTCATCTCATCAAGTGAAATAGATGCAACAGCATTCAACGGACAGGCTATCACAAGCATTTCCATCGACCCACAAAACAATAACAATGTACTTGTAACATTAGGTAACTACGGAAACAACGATTATGTATTCTACTCAGAAGACGGCGGTAATACCTTCAAATCTATCCAAGGTAACCTTCAAAAAATGCCTGTATATTCAAGCGTCATCGACAAATCAGGCAATGGAATAATAATAGGTACTGAAAAAGGTATCTACACAACAACAGATGGAAGCTCCTGGACTTTAAATGGATTAAACAACATTCCTGTTATGGATCTTAAACAACAGATTGTAGAAAATCACAGCGACCTTTATAAATATTTAGAAGACGAAGTCGGTGATACAATAACTACAATTTACCCTGGCGTCTTTAACGAAGGCATCATCTATGCCGCAACATATGGTAAAGGTTTATATAAATGTGAAAACTATGTAGTACTTGATAATAGCGACCTCGATGTTGAAGAAAACATCTCAGCTAAGACATTAGGATTGAACATATATCCAAATCCTATGACTGACAACGCTTATATCAAGTTCGATTTAGATAACACATCTGATGTAACATATCAGATCTACGACTTATCAGGTCGCATGGTAAGCAATGTTTCATTAGGAAAATATTCACAAGGTTCACATAACGTAAACTTTAACGTCAGCAATCTCAATGCTGGAACATATATCATCAAGGTTCAAGCAGGCGAGACATCAAAGACATCGAAGATTTTAGTTTACTAAATTGTAATCATATTAAAAAATAAGCGTCGAATGATAACACTCGACGCTTATTTTTTTATAAGAACACTACGTTCTAAAAATTAATACATATTCTCTATCTGATATTGATCATATGTATTATAAGCAGGACATGAACCAGAGGTACTGCAAGAAGTCAAAGCTAATCCTATCGTTAACATTGTGACTATTAAAATGACTAATTTTTTCATCTCTTTATTTAATTAAATTATTTTTTCTATTCATGTGCAAAGAAACGATTTTTTTATCGAACTTTGTATATTATCTGAAATATTTTTTTCTATGACAATTATTAAGAAACCTGAAATAGAAAATAAGTGGTATGAAGTTCTAAAAAAAGAATTTGAATCGCCATATTTTACCGAGATAAAGTCATTTCTTGTAGAAGAAAAAAAACATTATATCGTTTATCCGCCGTCGAAACTCATCTTCAACGCTTTCAATCTAACACCTTTCGATAAAGTAAAAGTTGTTATATTAGGACAAGATCCCTACCATAACATAGGGCAAGCTCATGGCTTAGCATTCTCTGTTCCTGACAACATACAGAAACCGCCGAGTCTTCAAAATATTTTCAAAGAACTAAAAGATGACATTGGCATGGAGATTCCTTCAACAGGAAATTTAGAGAAATGGGCAAAAGAAGGCGTGCTTCTTCTCAACGCATCACTAACTGTAAGAGCTAATAACGCAGGATCACATGCAAAAATAGGATGGCAAACATTTACAGATGCAGCAATAAAAGCATTATCAGATAACAAAGAGAACCTCGTGTTTATATTGTGGGGCAACTACGCGATAGCAAAAGAGAAACTCATCGACAACAGCAAACATCTTGTGCTAAAAACAGTACACCCTTCTCCCCTATCCGCATCACGAGGATTCTTCGGATGTCATCATTTTTCTAAAACAAATGAATACCTCATTAATAAAGGCATAGAACCAATAGATTGGAAATTATAAAACTCAAACAACATAATAATATGAAAGATTTAGTCTTTGCAACACACAACGCACATAAACTTGAAGAGATACGTGCAATCTTAAAAGAATACAACATCTTAGGATTAAACGACATCAATTGCCACACCGACATCATAGAAGATGCCAACACTTTAGAAGGCAATGCTATAATAAAAGCCAATTTTGTAACTAACAATTATAATATCAACTGTTTCGCTGATGACACCGGCTTGGAAGTTGAAGCTCTCGATGGAGCACCAGGTGTATATTCCGCAAGATACGCAGGAGAAAATTGTAGCTACCAAGATAATGTTATAAAGCTATTAGATGCTCTGAAAGATATTGAAAACAGAAAAGCCAGATTTAGAACCGTTATTGCTCTTAACTTAGATGGCAGACAATATACATTCGAAGGTATCGTCAATGGCATCATAACAAAGGAACAACATGGCGAAAAAGGCTTCGGTTACGACCCTATATTCCTTCCTGATGGTTACGATATGACTTTCGCCGAGATGCCATTAGAAATAAAAAATAAAATATCACATAGAGGTATCGCAACACAAAAATTGATAGAATTTCTAAAATTAAAATAACATAATATTAGATTTGTAATCTCTCCCCTATTATATTTCAAATAATATTTTAACAATTTCAATACTGATTTTGTTGATATAAAAAGTTATTAACACTTTTTTCTATTTTTTTGTTGAAAAACTTTTCTTTTTCGACAAAATTGTCTTATTTTTGCCTGCTTAAACGTTTAAAATTTTCCGGAAATGAAAAAAATCTACTTTTTCATTATTTTATCTATTTTATCTGCATTTTATATTAATGCTAACAATGTTAATATTAACAATAATATTAACGAACAATTTTCAAATATTAAATATCTCTCGAGTCATTTTGAGGAATATATTAGCGATAGCGTTTCCGACAGAACTCGGTATCGGAACAACCCCGGTTATGTTGGCGATGTAAACGCAGAAGCTCAAAGGATATGTTTTGATGATACTTATACCTACACGTATCCTCTGAATGAAAATGGCTACGGTTTTGATGAAGCTGATGTGTTGAATCCAAACATAGACTTTGACTTAAAAGATGGCAACAACTATGACCTCATTGCACCCACCTGGTTTTATATAGAGCCTACTACTCCTTTAGGATTCTCTATAAAAGTAACAAAAATAATAACACCTGGAGAAAAAGGAACAAACATAGATTATATATGTTTTAGGGTGCCTAAATCTGCAGACCCTTTAGCCCTAACTTATGCGACAACAGGTGTTAGCAATGTTCTAAGTTATGACTATCAATATAGCGATGGTTCTTTCACCATAGATTTCCCTGCCGACCCAAATGAAGAATATAACTATGTGTTAGCTACTTTCAACATGTGGAAAAGTTTCGGTGGCGATTCTCCAAAAGGTAATATTGTATTTGAGTTGGTAGAGCCAGAAATACCAACAAGTATTGGGGCTAGAAACTTTAATATCAGTCCTAGTACTATATGTCAAGGAGAATCTTTCACCTTAACAGGAAATCAAGCCAACCCTGAAGAAACAAATTATTATTGGGAAATTAGAACTAATAGTTATAATGGAACAATTATAGACAAGATAGAAGGTTCTCCTATAACTTACACACCAGATCCAAGTTTTACAGGAACATTATACATACGTGTGATAGCATCTTATAAACCTGGATACATATGTGATTCCATATCTGCAAGTGCAACAGATAAATTTAATGGTGCAAAAACTATAATAGTAACAGCAAAACCTACAGCAGATTTCTCCCATGGGGAGACACTCTGTCCTGAAAAAAAAATTGAGTTTACCAATAACTCAACAAATGCAACAAGTTACACATGGAATTTCGGCGACGGAGAAACATCAACAGAAAAAAGTCCTACACATACCTTTGCAACAGCAGGAACATACAGCGTAACTTTGACAGCTTCTAATGGAACTTGCTCCGATGTGATAACAAAGACCGTCACCATTAAAGGGATAGATGTTGACTTCTCATACAATCCTAATCCTGGCAAACCACACGTAGCAGTAACATTTACTATCACAAACTACAACCCTCAATATACCTACACTTGGAAATGTCCGAGTGCATTTGCTGGCTCTCAAGTAATAAGCAGTAACACATGGACACATACATTCAGTGCAATAGGAAATTATGACGTAACCCTGACAGCAACACACAACGGATGCGATGGCAATGCCACTAAAACTGTCGTGATATCAGACTGCGACCATAGTGCCGAATTTACTATAGAACCAAATCCTGCATGCTTTGGAGAAAATTTCACATGTACAGTTAACAACCCCATAACAGGAGCTATATATCAGTGGTCATTGAGTGGTGGAACTTTTCCTTCAGCAAACGCACCTACATGGGTACAATCAATACACACAGTCGACACACATACTATCACTTTACAAATGACCGTTCTAACAGATGATGGATCTTGTACTGTTAGACACTCAGAGCCTGTAACAATACTTCCTAAAAAGTCAATAGAAAGTATCTCTGCCATCGATCCAGATAATGGAAAGACTGTAGCAAGTAGTAGCAGCAGCGGTACAATCTGTCAATGGAACCCTTGCCGATCAAAACTACAATTTAATTACACGACAAGTGATGGAACAACAATAGAACCTACCGACGATTTTTTGTGGGATTTTGGTGATGGAACGACATCAACAGAAAGAAATCCTGAACATGGTTTCGAAACGACAGGAACAAAGGTAGTCACATTGACAGTAACAACTGCAAATGGTTGTACAAGCGAGCCTAAGGAACTCACCATCGATGTAACGCCAGTAGCTGATGCTGAATTTATAATGACAAAACCAGCATGTGAAGGGGAGTCAGCAGTTTTTGAGATATTAAACCCAGTACCTGGAGCATATTACAAATGGTGGCATGATTTAACAAATGAATGCTACAACGTCAAGAAAAAGGCTTCGGCAGAAGGAACAGACTTAACAACATTTTCGACACCTGGTAGCGGAACTATATATATCATTGTAGAAGCAAGAACCAATGTAAATGATGATTGTTACGATGCACATAAATTGGAGGTAACATACAGCAGCAAGCCTAAGGTAGATGAAATAGACATCACTGCAATAAACGGCATCACTGATGATTATAATCCTAACGCTGAAGGGATATATGAGATATGCAAAGATGACGAGGTAAAATTCTCAAGCAGTTATATATCAGGTGAAAACGGCGTTGATTCTGGCGATGAATTCATATGGGATTTCGGAGATGGAACACCAACATCTAATGAAAAACAGCCTAATCATCAATACACAGCTGCTGGAGATTATATTGCATCATTAGTCGTTAAAAGAGGTTCTTGCGAAAGCGATCCTCTCACTTTAAACATAAAAGTTTATGATACACCTGAAGCTAAAATCACATCACCAACAGAAGGCACAGCCGTATGCGAAGGCGAAGAAATAACATTCACAGCTAAAGAAGTAACAGGAGCCACCTATGAATGGGACCTTTACGGAGATGAAGCAGTTGACGCCACAGGACAAAGCGTCACATATTCGTTTGACGAATCAGGCACTAAGACTATCAAACTCCTCGTCAGTGTTGGAGGAGGCACCTGCAAAGGAGAAGACGAGATAAGCGTAACAATAAACGAAAAACCTACTGTATCGTTGCCTTCTACCGGAAACGTCTGCTTCGGAAACACACTCACCTTCACAGCTGACCCTGCTTCCGACGAAAACACCTACGCTTGGACCGTAAACGGAGCGGCTCACGCTGAG
>SUWU01000057.1 GCA_015061295.1 Lentimicrobiaceae bacterium | reverse complement strand
ATTTTTCTAAAGCTTTTTTCTTTTGAGCGGTACGTTCCAAAATTTTAACAAACATTTTCCAATACAAACGCTCTGTTATTACACCTTCTTTGAAAAGGTAATTATTAAAATAATTTAGCCATAGTTCTTCAGATACAATCCGAATAATTGCTTTGTTATCTTCTTTAATATGTACCATATTAAGCCTCATTCCATTTGAGCTACCTTAATGCTCAAAATATAATTACTTGTGTGAATTCCAAAGTTATATAGTACCCTTCGGAGAGCGTTTAGCGGTTCAATTCAGTATAATATTTTTGTACATCTCCGAAAGGCATATATAAAATTTACTTGATATCCAGAATCAATTTCAGTTCGGATAAATTCTCTGCTTTGGATGCAAAAACAAGAAATTGTTCTAATAACTCTTCTAAGGTTATGTTATACGAAGCACATAGCTCTCTTGCTTTCTTACATAGTTCTTCTTCTATCTCGATAACGAACATAACGTATTTCATTCCCATTATTTTTTACTTTTTCTATTTGAGCCTTTGCATCATCAATGATCGCTTTAAGTAGTTTTAGTTTTTGCCAATCCGAACACTTCAATTTACTAATAGAATTCAGCGTAGCGTCTGCATGAACACACGCTACTCGATGTCTTAGCTCACGCCATCCTTTTTCAGTAGTAGGATAATGAACAATCACGTTAACCGGTACTGATTTTTTCATATGTTCACCTTGTTAATTTATTTTGAGGTTCTCATGGCGTTTGGATTAAAGAATATTTTAAAAATAATTCCTTCGCCATGAGCAAACCTCTGTTTTTATACCGCTATGTGTAGAAAAAAGACCATACCTTAAAAGATATTGTATTTTTAGCGGTAAGAAAACCTAAAAACGCTTTCAAGAGCGGATTTAAATGAACGATCAGTATCAATAAAGCTGATTTTTACTGCCATATCACCAACCTTAAAAACATAGGGATTTTTTATTTGCTTAATATATGACAACATACGATTGTTTTGGCTTAACCATTTATTAAGCTTTACATCGCGCAGATCCACAAGAGTTGACTTATCAACAGTCTGAAGTTCTACAGCTTTCCATTTATCAAATAAATCGATTATGTCCTCTTTAGTGGTAAATTTGTTAGGATCAACATCACCAACGAGATCTTCTATTCTGATTTTGCACTTCTTATTTTGTTTAGCACTCATAAACTCATCCTCCAAATTTCAACGGGTATACCGTATGCAATTAATTCTTCTTTAATTATCTGACATACTGTTTCCCATTTGCCACCAGCCAGACCACAACCCATACCATAAGGTATACGAACAGTTGTTAATGTTCTTGCGGGAAGAGGTGTGGCAACTTTTCTGACTTCTTTCAATCCTTTTCTAAGAGCAGTGTAATCAGTATAACATTTGTCACGACCATATCCGTCTTGTCCGAATATATTAGCTATAATAAAATCCATGCCGGGCTGGTCACCATAAGTAAAATAGAACTGCACTTCTCCAAGAAGCTCATTTGAATTTCTGGTTGTTAGACATTTCTGCCTGTATTTTTCATACAACCGTGGGAATTGGTCACGGATTTGTTTCGCCAAACCAGCCCCCATAACACCTTTACAATTCACTTGTTGACAAATAATCAGTTCATGTCCTGTAATATTTTTTGAGAGAATATCTCCCTTTATAAATTTCGGGTTATTTTCTTTCATTCACTTGACTATCCTTGAACACTTCAAACAGCTTTTCTTCCGCAACTTTTATATATTTTTCTCGCAGTTTTTCCCTAAATTCTTCTTTGATTTCATCTCTAATCTCTTCAAACAGTTCTTCCCAATCAATTAAATAATGGCACATATTATCTAAATCGCCTTTGACCTGTTCAATAAGTAAATCTGTAACTGCTGCTTTCAACCTTTTTTCATTCTCTTCACCTAATACTTTAGCGATAGCTGATAAAGATTCCATATTCTTATTCTCCTTATTAGTGATAATTCTGATTAATTATTCTCGGAATTTTCCATTGGCCAAGAAAAACCAAAATCAGAGCGTTTTATTTTACAGGCTGGTTCACCTTTATACCAGAACACAAGTCCTTCAATGTTATGTTCTTCAAGACATTTTTTAATTCCTTCAAAACTGCGTTCAACCTCAACTATTTCTTCGCCGTGCCTTACAAGAATATCTTTATCAAGATTATATCGGTTACTGTTAAAATGTAGCCCGATAGCCTCATATGTGCCTTCATAGATTTCTGTTTTAGGTGTAGCATTATAAGCGGCAATAAACCATCTGTCTGCCGGATTGTATTCATCAACTTTTAACCAATGTGGATGATGCCCGGTTATAGGATCCGGTTCGCAACACGGTATTGCACCTTCAGGAGCCTTTTTACCATGCTTTGCATCGTAGCGTTTATAAAGCTCACCATTGATGATCGCACAACAACTTCCATCATATTTCACCGTTGCAGTGCCTTTACCTTCAAGCACCCATTCCATTCCGGGCGCAACATGGGGGAGGATGCCAACTTTCCTGTGATTTTCAAACACGCGCTCAAATAGTGTCGGTATTTTCTTCATTTCATAACTCCATTCATCATAGAATCACCATTAATTATCTTGGTGTTAATCTTTCTGTTTACCATAGACTCAATGCACTCAGTCACTGTCGGTCCAGATTTAGCGAACACAGATTTCACCAAATAGATTGTGTTTCCAATCTGTATTTTACGTGTTATATTCATATTTTTCATTCTAACCAATTGATTCTCCCTTTGCATTCCTCGGGATACTTTTCGCGGAAGAACGCTTCTTTGCGTTTCACTTCATCTGCTATAGGTTCTATATCATAGCTCTGAAATTTTCTTACTGCACGGATAAAGTCGACAATCATATATATCCCCACAAAACCGCATCGTAGTCGTGATACCATATATGTCCACGATTATCCAATTTTTGAGTAATTGGTTTGTTAAACGAAATATATAGATGGTCGTCCTTGTGCAAGTGGTTTATGTGGTAGTTTGCATAGTAAACTATATCTTTAATTCCGAAGACAGATATATATCCCTGAGCCTTGAATATCCACCCTTGTATATAATGTTCAGGAAGATCCTCTGCAGTGATTTTAGTTTTATATTCACCTTTAGAATACAAATATCCTTCAGAGGATCTAGTGTTTTTAAGCCAATTTTTTATTCCTATTTTTGTTTCAGTATAAAACGGAGCAGTAATTCTTTTTTTTGCCATCTGCACACTTCCTACTGTTTTAATAACTTTTTCCGGTTAATCGCAATAAACAATCAACCTTACATCGTTAGCATCGGGAATTCTATCTTCTCTATCAATATCAGTCAAACTATTGTATGCCCAATATGCGAACAAATCGAGGAGTACGTCAATTGTTTTGACAATATTTGAAAAAACACCATACCAGTCATCCCACTCATTCCACTCATAGTAGGTGTATTCCTCCTTGCCTTCATCATCGAGTTTGTCATATTCGCATTTATGTATCCAACTGCTTATGTGATCGGATTCACCAATTTCAAAATCCGTCAATGCATACTTTGATACATAACCACAATAACGAGTAGGTCTATTTTCCTTAACTCTTTTTTTGACTGCTTTACCGTAATTAGCAATACACATCATCTGTCTATAGTGTTCCTTCATATTGATTTCTGGAATACCATACCCAGCATCCGCATTATCATCCTCGCTAAATCGTTCTCGAAGTTCCTCACTTAAATCGGAGGGGCGACCGTGAGCATAACTATATTCTTCAATTTCATCTGCAGCACTCTTCAACCATGACCTACCTTCTGCAATAGGTAGAATTGTCAATTTGCCCTTATCGTTTTTTCGTAAGGGACAAATGTTATACCAATGATCTCCAACACGTGCTTCGGCATATATCGTATAAGTTCTTCCCACAAGTAACTCCTTTCGATTATTCTTCAGAATAAAACTCTTTCATATCTTCGAGTCTAAGACAACCAAGCCTACCATATTCATATCCACAACCACAATCAATACCGATAGCATTTTCACTTTTCCATATACTTAAAGGATTGTTGTCTTGAAAATATAGCGTTGGTGTATGTCCAAATATTAACACGAAGTTCTCTGGAACCGGGTGGGTTTCATCCCATCGTTCCCATACTGCAAATTCTTTTTCATCCTCATATTCTTCGTAAAACCGGTGTAACCTCCCGAAATCCTCTATTGGTGATCCGTGTACAAGCTTATATTTTACTCCATTCACTTCCACGTCAATATTAAGTGGTAGGTTTCGTAAAAAACAAAAAATTTCGGCTCGTTGTTCTAAAGTGATTCGCTTCAATCGGTCGTGTGTAATTCCTCCGCTATTTCGATACCAAAGCCTTTTTTGTCTCCAGTTTGTGTTATTCTTTTCTTCAGCAGCGTTTTTGCAATGTCCAACAGCGGTCAACATTAAATATTCATGATTGCCTAGCAACATCTTTACATTTGGCATTTTCATTATTCTTCTTAATATTTTAATTCCATCGGGATTCCTATCTACAATATCTCCAAGGATATATAATGTATCATCCGGTTGAAGATTGATTTGCTTCATTATTGATTCAAATCTCCTTAGATTCCCGTGAATGTCTGATAATACATAAGTCATTATTATTCACATCTCACTTTTTGTTAATTCTTTCAATTTCTTCCTTTAATTTTTGTCGGTAAGAATCGTGACAATCAAAATGCCCGTACCTATCTTCTTCGATATCTACCCAAGACTTTGAAGTTAACCAGATAGTTAAATTGTCGTCCAAATCGCAGGAAGCAACGACAACATAAGGATAATACGGTACACAGTCTGCTAAGCAAGTAAGGTTAAGTGGTATTTCACTACCTTCTACATAAATCTTGCTATTTAAGATTCTATCTAATCCATAGATTTCTATTTCATCACAAAAATCACATTTACCAGAAAATTCACTCATTCTCTAGACTCGCTCTCATTGGTAATCTCCACAACTATTCTTTTTAAGATTCCACATCCTTCACATAATTCCTGATTGTCAGATAAAACAGTATTATTCTCGTTTGCATTAGGCTCAAACTTTCGTAAACACTCAAGACAAAATTCAGCCATTTATAACCTCTCCTTAATGCTTTAAGAAAATATATGACTATTTACATTCATTTACTATATAGTCATATAAAGCTTCTGGTTCTTTAAGATCCCATGATTGTTCTCCATCAACAGTCGTCACCTTAAAATCATCTTTTGCACCATAAAGCCACCATTCGATGTAATCATATTTATCGTCAAGGACTTCCTTTAGTATAAGTCGCAATGCTGCTAGGTAGCGATTATCAACTCCGTATATAATATGACTACCACAAACCTCAGATAGAGC
>SUWU01000056.1 GCA_015061295.1 Lentimicrobiaceae bacterium | reverse complement strand
TTCTGATTTTTTTCTGTTCATTCAATACTTCGTCGATAGATTGATATTGTCGTTGTGAAAATAAGATGTCGAAGTCGGACAGTGCGTTGAGAGCGAAAGCGATTTGCAACAAACCATGCAATGAAATCTCGCCAGTCTGCTCGAAACGTCTGTAGGTGGCGAATTTCAAACCAGCTCTTGTCGCCAAACCTTCCTGCGTCAGATTCAATTCCAAACGACGTGCTTTGACTCTTGATGCTATCTGCGAAGAAATATCATTCGGAGTGCTTATATTAAATGATAATATATTATTCATTATAGCTTATATTTTAAATAACAAATAACATTTTATTTGTTGCAAAGATAATGAAAATAACTCAGACTTTTGACATTGACACACATTTTTTTTGAGGATTAGACGGTAATATGCCTTTATTGTCGCTACAAGGAGCGATTTACTATCTCTAAAAACACCGTCACTTCGACAGGCTCAGTGACGCTATCAAGAAAGTAGATGTTTATTCTTAATATCCAATTTCTGTGAAAATTTTAACTATAACAAACTCAATTTCTGTGAAAATATAGTATATTTGCAATGCAAAAAATGTGAAAATTATGACTCAACTCCTTAAAAGAAAAATAGATAAGTATCTGTTGGAATGGAAAAGCAATCCAGAACGTAATCCTCTGATCGTTAAAGGCGCAAGACAAATAGGCAAGACTGTGTCGATAACATCTTTTGCAGAAGCGAATTATAAAAGTGTTGTTAAGATAAATTTCGTTGAGCAACAGAAGTTTAAGAAGATATTTTCAGATGGATATGAGGTGGATGCGGTTATAAAGAATATCTCCTTGTTAAATCCGATGTGTGAATTTATTCCTGGCAATACTTTGTTTTTCTTCGATGAATTGCAGGAATGTCCGGCATGTGCCACCTCGCTGAAATTCTTTAAACTTGATGGTCGATACGATGTGATATGTTCAGGTTCTCTTATGGGTATCAATTATAAGGAGATTGAATCAAACAGTGTAGGATTTAAGGAAGATTATGAAATGCACTCGATGGATTTCGAGGAGTTTTTATGGGCAAAAGGATATACAGAGGAATTTGTGGAAGATTTGTTTGAACATCTTGTGGAGGTGAAGCCTTTCTCGCAATTGGAATTAGAAGTTCTTTTCGATATATTTCGTGATTATATGGTTTTGGGCGGTATGCCTAAAGTTGTTGATACATACATAAAAAATAAAAACTTTAGCGGAGTTCTTGCCATTCAAAGACAACTTCTGGCAGATTATGAAGAAGATATAACAAAATATGCTCAAGGTTTAGACAAGACGAAAATAAAAAGTGTTTACAATCATATTTCAATTTTTTTAGCGAAAGAGAACAAGAGATTCCAAATCTCTAAGATTGCTAATAATGCAAGAAATAGGGAATATATTGGCGTGGTGGAATGGCTTTCTGATGCTGGAATAGTGAACTTATGTTATTCATTGTCGGACATTGAACTTCCATTGAAAGGCAATTATGATCCGAAAATGTACAAGATATATTTTAAGGATACAGGAATGTTGATAGCGTCACTTGATGAAGAGGCTCAGGACGATTTGAGACAAAATCGTAATTTTGGTACGTACAAAGGAGCAATATATGAAAATATTGTCGGAGATATGCTTGTAAAACAAGGATATAAGTTGTATTATTATAAACGTGATAATCCATCATTGGAAATGGATTTCTTTGTAAGAGACGCTGATAGCTTGGTACCTGTTGAGGTGAAATCAAATAACGGCGCGACATTATCCTTGAATAAACTTATAGAAAATGAAAAATATGAAGACATTAAATATGGGATAAAACTATGTTATAAAAACATTGGTTTCAACGGCTCCTTCTATACAATCCCATATTGTCTCGCGTTCTTGTTAAAGCGATTCCTGAAATCAAAAAAACTATGATTTGACCTAAATTCGATATAAGCAGCTGACAGATAGTGATTATCTCTAAAAAAAACACCGTCACTTCGATAGGCTTAGTGACGCTATCACTTCATTATTCATTATACATTGTAAATCATATATTGTAAGTCATTCATTATCATTCTTTTTACCCCTCCCTGTAAAAAAGGACTAAAAAGAACTTTTGAAATATCCAGATAACTCACGATTATTGCAAAGAAATTAACACAAAACAAATTATCATGGGACTTTTTGATAACTTAAAAGACAGATTCAACAAGGCGGAGTTCACTGTCGCTCCTAACAAAAAACTTAAGACTATCTCCAATGATTTTGAAGAGGCTTTCGATTTGAAACTTGTTTTTTATAAAGGCAGCATCATTGCCGACGGCGACTTGACATTGGCAGCATTAAACAAGAAAACTACTAAAGAAGTAAACACCAAAGCCGATGGTCTCAATATCAAAGGCAGCATGAAAGTAGGTGATGTGGAGAAGCTTTTCGACACAAACTTCGGCGTAAAAGTACAAGTGAAAGACAAGAAAGGCGAGATCTGCGTGCCTAACAACATCACTTTAGGACAAGCAGCTCGCGAAGAATATGAGAAATAATTAACATAAATATAAACCTTAAAAATATTTTATTATGGCAGATTTCAGAGTTACAGGTCAGATGAAGGTCAAGACCTTAAAAGAACAATTTATGGACTGCTTCGGCACAGTGTTGAGAGTATATTATAAAAACCGTTTTGCAGACGATGATGCGACATTGGCATCAATCCGCGCTGAAGGTTATAAAGGCGGTGACTTCGACTGCGGCGATAACGACATCGTCGGTGACTTCGAAGATTTCATAATGGCATTATACGGCATCGAGGTGCAAGTCGCTTCTCCAGATGATTCATATTTGGTTGACAACAACCTAAGACTTTGTGAAGTGAAAAACCACGTAAAAGCAACAGGTAAGTCAAGATCAAAATTCAGTTTCAACGGTGAGGTCTGCGCTTCAAAAGGCAAGCTTTGCCATGCAATGGCTAAATATTATATAGAACAAAATCCTGACATCACTCACGAAGAACTCAGAAAAAAATTCCATATCGCTGACGTGAACGCTATTGAAAGCGTTGAGGAAGCTCTCAAAACAAAGGATTCAGCAGGCAACCCTGGTGGCGGTTACTATATGAGAGAAAAAGACCAAATCGCTACTAAAGAAGGTAATGTCGTTGTTTGGAACTACTGGCCAGAACGTTATTTTATCGGCTTCATGGAAATCACAAGGAGACTTGGATACACATACGAAGAAGTTTAAGTAAAAGGATTAAAAAGGACTAAAAAGGACTTTGGAAGTAATGACATTACTTCATAATATTGCATACATAAAAAAGGAAGCAGCCGAAAATCCTATAAAGAGTAGGCGTCAAATAAAAATTATATTATCATGGCAGATTTCAGCATTGATGGCCGCATGAAGGTCAAAACATTAAAGAAACAATTTAAAGAAGCTTTCGGATCAACATTAAGAGTTTACAAAGGCGTTGGTTTCGCTGACGATGAAGCAACATTGGCTTCGATTCGCGCTGAAGGTGCTAAAGGTGGCGAAATTAAAGTTGTTGGCAACATGAAAGTCGGTAACTTTGAAGATAAAATCAAAGAACTTTATGGCATTAAAGTTCAAGTTGCTACAGCTGACGACTCAGCTTTGGCTGACAACGGCATCACACTCTCAGCAGCTGGTAGATAAGAATCAACCAATCCATAGAAGTAGCCCTTAGATTTAGGGGCTACTTTTTTTTGCGAATAATTTAAAAAGAACTTTTTAGGACTTATTTTTATACCTTAAAAAATATTATGAAATCAAGTATCATTGACGTCCCGCGTCGTCACGACCAAGACGACCTTTTCGGCATAAAGGTATATCAAGACGCACTTATTGATTATGTAAAACTAACCGACACTCCTATAACCATTGCGTTACAAGGGGAGTGGGGAAGCGGCAAGACATCGCTTATGAATCTGCTTCGTTGGAATCTCTGCGATGTTGATAATGCTCCATATTTTCCTATCTGGATCAACACATGGCAATATTCGCTCATGAAGACACCAGGACAAGCTATCATCTCGATTCTTGAAGGCATCGTCTCTCAGATTGCTGCCATCAATCCTAACAAATCGTGGGTTGAAGGTAAGAAGAAAATCGGCGGTATCTTCAAGAAGATAGCTACTGTAGGAGCCAAAGCAGCTGCTGGCGTTGTCGGCGTTGACGGCGGCTTGGTTGATGAACTCGTCGGCGAGGAACAATCGGTTCAGTCCGACATCAGCCAACTTAAAGAAGAGATAGGAAAACTCATCAGCGACGCTCTTGAGACCAATCACTCTAAACAAGGATTTACATTCTACATCGACGACTTGGACCGTATCGACCCTCCTGTGGCAGTGGAGATATTGGAGCTGTTGAAAAACATCTTCGACCTCGAAAACTGCGTCTTTATACTCGCCATCGACTATGATGTCGTTATCAAAGGTCTCAAGCCTAAGTTCGGCGAGCTGACAGAGAAAAACGAGAGAGAGTTCCGTTCTTTCTTCGACAAGATTATTCAGCTTCCATTCTCAATGCCTGTAGCATCTTACAATGTTGATACCTTCTTGGTCGATGCTTTAAGCAAGATTGACTATTTCACAGCAGCTGAGTTACAAGACCAACATCTCTCGGAGATATTATCGGAGGTGGCACGTCTTTCTGTCGGTAGCAACCCGCGTTCTTTGAAGAGGTTGACAAACACCTTGTCATTGATTTCCATCATCAATAAAAGAAAATCAAGCGACACAGAAATGGTTGACATCAAGAGTAAGACTATCAACTTCGCTTTGGTTTGTATGCAAATCGCTTATCCATACATCTACAATCAACTGACAGAAGAACCTGATTTCAAACAATGGAACGAGAAAATTGCTTCAAAACTCAAATTACGTCATCTTACTAATGATGAAAAAGAAAGTTTAGACGCTACCGAAGAGTTTGACGAAGAATGGGAAAAAGTAGTCTTCCGTATGTGTCAGAAGGAAGTATATCTCAGTAACAGAGCCTTCCAGGTTTCATTGTTGTTGTCGAAGATAGCAGAGATTATCAACGACGATGTCAATTTAGGTGAGATTGTCAATGCGACAATCGCGATGTCGGCTGTCACCAACTTGAAAGCTTTTGACGGACCTGTAACTATCAACAAGAAAGCGCAGCCACGTCAGATTTCGTCGTTCAACGGCAAAGAATATAAAGGAAAAGGACGTTTGGCGCAAGCTATCATAAAATATTATATCGAACAGCATCCTGAAGTGACTGTCGAGCAACTGAGAGAAATGTTCTTTGTAAAGAATGAACACTTAGTAAACACATTAAGCGAAGCGTTTAAAATCCTTGACAGCTCAGGCACACCTGCCGGCAGTTATTATCATAAGGAAGAAGACATTATCAAGGTTCATGGAGAGGATATGGTAGTCTGGAACTATTGGCCGGAACGTTATTATCTGCCGTTCTTGGAAATCGTCAACAAGTTAGGATATAAGTTTAGTTAAAATAAGAAGAGGCCGTCTAACAACAAAAGTTAGGCGGTTTCTTTTTTTTACAAAAAATCACAATAGGGGGAGATGGATTCTAACGAGATTGTTTTTCGAAGACCTAAGACATGTTAAAGAACGTATAATTA